>JBBKXU010000047.1:0-4659 GCA_037969645.1 Ferruginibacter sp.
TTATAATGCAGAGCTGAAATTGAATCTAACAGATGCCCTGCAAACACATACACAAACCCTTACTGTTAACAGTAAAAATATACGCATTACCATACCTGCCGGTATTGGAGACGGGCAGGTTATTAAACTAAAAGGATACGGCGCACCCGGCGTAAATGGCGGACCGGCAGGAGATTTGTTTATCAAGTTTTTATTAAACGCTCACCCCGATTTTAAAAGGCTGGGCAACGACCTGTACACAATCGTGAAAGTTGATTTGTACACTGCATTACTGGGCGGTAGCATTACTGTTGATACATTAACGGGTAAAGTAAAACTTACTGTAACTCCAGAAACACAGCCCGGTACTAAAATAAGGCTTAAGGGCAAGGGCTTTCCGGTTTACAAAAAAGAAGATGAATTTGGCGACTTATATGTTACCTACGAAATAGAACTACCGGTAAATCTTACGGAAGAACAGAAAAAGTTATTTACCGAATTATCGAACCTAAAATAATTAATAATATGCAACATGAAGAACTGATCATTGTAAATGAATTTTGTGTGCAACATAATATAGACCATACATTTATTTATGCTTTGCAGGACTCCGGGTTAATACAGGTTGTTGTTACTGAGGAAAAACTGTGTATCCCCGAACATCAATTGACCGACCTGGAAAAAATGGTAAGACTGTACTACGAAATGGGTATCAATATTGAAGGCATTGAAACCATTAATCATTTATTGAACAGGATGAATGAGATGCAGGAAACCATTGAAAAACTGAACAGCCGGCTTAGTTTTTATGAGCGTGGATAGACCTGGTGGAGCAAAGGAAGTCTCCGGTATAGCAAAGGAAGGCTCAGGTATAGCAAAGGAAGGCTCAGGTAAAGCAAAGGAAGTCTCCGGTAAAGCTAAGGAAGTCTCAGGTAAAGCAATGGAAGGCTCAGGTAAAGCAAAGGAAGGCTCAGGTATAGCAAAGGAAGTCTCAGGTATAGCAAAGGAAGTCTCCGGAGGAGCAAAGGAAGTCTCAGGTGGAGCAAAGCCTATTGCGTCTGGGTCTATTTTCAAATATAATTAAGATAGTAATCATGCATCCGGGATATCCGGCTCAACCAATTTAGCCAGTTTTTCTAAAGATTCCTGCCAACCTAAATAACACATTTCTGTTGGTATCATTTCCGGAATACCTTCCTGCAGTATTTTTATTTCTGTGCCAACAGAAACCTTTTTCAGCCATACAGAAGTAATCATTTCACCGGGCAGGTTGGGGTCATCAAATATATCTGTGTATTTTAAAAATTCATTGGGCCTGATCTCGAGATATTTGCCTCCAAATGAATGGCCATTGCCAGTAGAAAAATTATGGAATGACATTTTAAAAGTTCCTTCTACCCGAACATCCATTTTGTGTACCGTACAAAGGAAGCCATAAGGTGGTATCCAGGATGCCAGCGCATTGGCCTCTGTAAATGCACGATAAACTTTTTCGGGAGATGCTTTAAGAACTCTGTGTAATGATACGCTGTTGGTTGACATAAAATATTTTTAGTTTTGAAGTATGCATCGGCATTCGCTGATTGTAATACGTCAACTTGGCTCAGACAGCAGCCGGTGGACACCAACATCGGCTAAATTATTGTTGCATACCCGACTCGCCGGCGTGTTTTACTGCAGTGGCAGTAACTACACATGGGCCTGAAGTAAAAAGGCTGCCAGGTATGGCAAAACTCCACCTGTCGAGACTGCTTGTGATATCAATTGCATAAAATTTACTTAGTCCACCTCCACCTGCATACACGATACCATTTAATACTACGGGGCTAGCACCATTTGCAAAAATTGATTTGCTCCATATCAGGTCTCCCGTTGCAGCGTTAACTGCCAACAGATCCCCAACCTCGGTTGTAATAAATAGTTTTCCATTATCAATTACCGGGCTCGAATTGAAACTTGCAGTTTGAAACTGCGACCAAATAACTGCACCAGTTGTGGCATTCAATGCATGAATGCCGCCAATAGGGGCACTGCCTCCGTTCCGGTAGGCGCCTACATAAATAACATTATTTACAACCGTTGGACTACTATGTTCAAAAGAAGATGCACCCAAATCATATCTCCAGATTAAGGACCCACTGCTGCTGTTAAGTGCATACAGTGATCCATCTCTACCTCCAATATACAATACACCATTTACCAAGGTGGGGCCGGCGTCGTTAAACAATGCGCCTGCCTGATAAAACCAGGCGAGTGTACCGGTTATTGCATCAACAGCATATACTTTGCTATCGGCACTACCAAAATAAACCTTACCATTATTTATAACCGGGCTTGTGCTAACATTATGATTTGTTAAAAAACGCCATTTCATAGTGCCGCTATTAGCATCTACAGCATATAAATAATCATCAACGCTTCCAAAATAAACAGTTCCGTTATCATAAGTGGGGGCCGATTCAATGGCCATGGCTGTTTGAAAACGCCAGAGTACATTTCCGTTTAAGGTATCCATGCAATATAAATAACCATCAATACCAGGTACGTAAATTCTTCCATTTGCAAAACAGGAAGTGGCGGTAAACCAATTGGTACCGGTATGTTTCCATTTTTGCTGCCCGGTTAGCGCATCGAGTGCGTAAAAAATGTTATTACTGCTTCCAAAATAAACCGTACCGGCCTCAATGGTGGTAAAACTAAACTCCTGACCATAAACCGTCCCCGCCGAATTGGTAGCGTATCCTCTTACATAGTATAATGTCTTTTCCGTCAGACCGGTAAGAGTACTGGTAAAGGAACCAACACCAGTTCCATTATTGGTTTTAAAATTGGTAGTAGTAGGATTGGGCGAGATACTCCAGCAAACTCCCCGTGCGGTAACGGGTGCTCCACCATCCGAACTGATAACGGCTCCGCTTACAGCAGTTGAGCCTGCTATTGAATGCACTTCCAATGTGCCGATAGTTGGCAAAATTGCTGTTGATGCTGTGGTGAAACTTATTTCAGTTCCGTAAGCGGTACCTACACTGTTGGTGGCGTAGGCCCTTACATAATAAGTAGTAGCCGGGCTGAGACCTGTTATTGTACTTGGATAAGTGTGCGGTACGGTACCCGATCCTGAGCCGCTCTCTGACTTACTGTTGGCGATGGTTGGATTTGGCGATGTATTCCAGCAAACGCCCTTTACAATTACCGCAGCACCGCCATTGGAATTAATTACGCCGCCCGAAATAGCACTGGTGGTTGTTATGGTGCCCGCTGGTGCGGTATTTCCCATAACAGGAACTGTTATTGTAGCACCGGGGCTTGTAACAGGACTATCTGATTTGCTGCAGCCCGCAATAACAAATACCGCAACAAAAGTGAATAACCGGAATTGTATTTTCATAAAGAAAATATTGATTGCTGTTTATTTTTACCCGACACTAATTTCAAAATGTTAAGTTATATAAAAAAATTAACAAGGGCTGAAACATATAAAAATTTCTTTGTGTTACTGCCTGAGTTTTTACCAGCGGCGGTTTGAATCGGGGGTTTGTTATTTTAAGAGGGCACAGTCTGTTAGTCAAAATCTAGAACCTGACAACGTACCTAATGCGGCAAAAGGAGCCGGAGGCAAGGTGCATACAACGGTAAAAAACTCTCCATTAGTTATGACATCAAAGTAATTTCGACGCAACGATGATGCCATAAAAACAAAAGCTGGTTTTAAAACCAGCTTTTGTACTATAAATAATGCAATTTAATTTGTATGTTATTAATTCGCATTCTTCACATAATTGTTCAACCACTGATTTTGTTCCCAAAGCATGTGTAAAATATTTTCTTTAGCGGCATAACCATGACTTTCGAAAGGCAGTTGTACAAAACGCACGGTGCCGCCATGGCCCTTGATGGCATTGTACAGGCGCTCACTCTGTATGGGAAAAGTGCCGGGGTTATTATCGGCTTCGCCATGTATCATTAGCAGGGGTGTTTTAATTTTATCGGCAAAACTAAAGGGGCTCATGTTAAAATACAGATCAGGCGCTTGCCAGTATGTACGCTCTTCGTTTTGAAAACCAAAGGGTGTAAGGGTACGGTTGTATGCTCCGCTGCGGGCAATGCCGGCTTTAAATAAATTACCATGTCCAAGCAAATTGGCGGTCATAAAAGCACCATAACTGTGTCCGCCAACGGCAACACGGTTGCGATCGCCAACACCCATCTCTGCAATTTTATCAATGGCTGCCTGGGCACACCATTGCAGTTGCTCCACAAAATTATCGTTGGGTTTTTTATCGCCTTCGCCTACAATAGGAAACTCGGTATTATCCATAACGGCATAACCCTGCGTTGCCCAAAAAACCACCGAGCCATATCCAACTCTGGTAAAAGTATATTTACTGCCACGTATCTGGGATGCATCGGCAGCGCTTTTAAACTCACGAGGGTAGGCCCCCACACTCACGGGCAGGGGGCCATCTTTTGCAGCGTCGTAACCCTTGGGTAAATACAGGTCGGCAGCCAGATCAATACCGTCTTTACGCTTGTAGGTTATCTTTTGCTTGGTAATGCCACGCAGGCCCGGCTGCGGATCGGGAAAAGCGGTGATGACTTTTTCGGTTTTATTCTTTAAATCTTTAAGATAATAATTGGGCTGCTCTTCCTGACTTTGGCGGTTGGTGATCACCATTAATT
>JBBKXU010000048.1:0-5199 GCA_037969645.1 Ferruginibacter sp.
ATCAATTATTTGCACCGTGGTTGAGTCTTTTAACGCCTCTACAGTTTTCACAGCATTATCAGCAACTTTATCTTTTCCGCTGTTATTGCAGGAAATAATAAAGGCAGCTACCAGCAAAATGAGCATGTATTTTTTCACAGTATTAATTTTTGTAAAGTTATTTATATAGTGCTGTTTTTAAAAGTCTTCTTGTGTATTTTATCCTCGGCCGATAATTCTTTGTGTATATTATCCAGCAAACCATTCACAAACTGGCCGCTCTGTACTGTGCTGTATCCTTTGGCCAGGTCAATATATTCATTAATGGTAACCTTAGTAGGGATGGTTTCAAAAAATAAAAATTCGCAAACACCCATTTGCAGGATAATAAGGTCCAGAGAAGCTATCCGGTCTGCATCCCAATTTTTAAGTTTGGGTTTTATCAGCTCCATACAAAGCTCTTTTTTATCCAATACAGTTTGCAAAAGCCCTTGCGCAAACTCCCTTTTTTCTTTGCTGAGTATGTCTGTGAAATTAGTATTTACAGGTTTCTGCAAAAAATTAAGTACCAGTTGGTTCATCATCTCTGCATCATCATCCCAATGTATAAACTGCTCTTCCACATGTGAAATAAAATCATCGTTGGGCAGCATCAGGTTACAAAAGATGAATTCAAGCATTTCTTTTTCCCGCTTTACATTACGGCTTTGCTCCTCTATGTACTCAATATACTCCGGAGAAGAAACCAACTGAATGTAAATCTTCTTCAACAAATCTGAATCAATAATATGCTGGGGTTTTATATCGGCAACAGCGGCTTTAAAGCTTTCATTTTCCACTATTTTCCAGAGCAATTCATTGCCTGCAATTTTAGTGTTGATACTCAAATCGGCTGCCGTAGGTAAATGTTTGGATGCCTTTTGCCTGGCATCTGTTTCGGAGTACCTGGCCACTTCGGTAATAAAATAAATGAGATAGGTAAAAATCTGGCGGCTTTGGTCAATTTTTTTACTAAGGATACCTGCCGATTCGCCCGGTTTCGTTTCTCCACTCATACTGTCGATGCTATATAAGGTCTGCATCACTTTAACCCGGATATTTCTTCTGCTGATCATTACGTAAGAACTGTTTTAAGGCTGCAAATGTATGAAGAAGTTTTGGGTTTAAAAGGGAGTTTGGAAAGTTTGGGAATTTGAGTCAGTTTAGGAAGCCCTGACAAAAAATCCTGTCGAACTTGCCCAAACCTTACATAATTGCCGTTTTTGCGCAAAAAGACTGCCATCTTAAGTATATATACCAATTGGTATAGAAATGGCAGTACCTTTGCAAACCGTTAAAAAAACGGATTCTACATATTTCAAATAAATCAAAAACTAATACAATTATGGCTAAAGCGACAAATGCTTCAAAAAAATTAAGCATTACACCTTTGCACGACAGGGTTATAGTACAACCCGCTGCTGCTGAAGAAAAAACTGCGGGTGGAATTATCATTCCTGATACCGCCAAAGAAAAACCTCAACGTGGTACCGTATTGGCTGCCGGACCGGGTAAAGTAGATGAGCCTGTGATGGTTAAAGCCGGTGACAAAGTGTTATACGGTAAATACGCCGGTACAGAAATCTCTATCGAAGGAAAGGATTACCTGATTATGAGGGAGAGTGATATACTGGCGATAGTATAAAATACCGATACTGGTTTCTGGATACTGGATAAGAGTCTGATAATTTAAAGCGCTATCCAGGATCAAGTATCCAGTATCAAACATAAAATTCTAATTACAAAAAAAACAAACTCATACTATTATGTCTAAAATGATATTCTTCGATATTGAAGCAAGAAATAAAATGAAAAAAGGCGTTGATACTTTATCAGACGCTGTAAAAGTAACCCTTGGACCAAAAGGTCGTAACGTAGTTATCGAGCGCAAGTTTGGTGCACCAACCGTTACTAAAGATGGTGTAACCGTTGCCAAAGAAATTGAACTGGAAGATCCCATTGAGAACATGGGTGCTCAAATGGTAAAGGAAGTAGCATCTAAAACTGCAGATATTGCAGGTGATGGTACTACTACTGCAACCGTTTTGGCTCAGGCTATCATCAGCGAAGGTTTAAAAAACGTAGCTGCCGGTGCCAATCCAATGGACCTGAAGCGTGGTATCGACAAAGCCGTTATTGCTATTGTTGAAAACCTGAAAAAGCAATCTGAAAAAATCGGAAGCGATAGTAAGAAAATTGAGCAGGTTGCTTCTATTTCTGCTAACAACGATAAAGCAATTGGCGCTTTAATTGCTCAAGCAATGGCTAAAGTTGGTAAAGAAGGTGTTATAACTGTTGAAGAAGCGAAAGGTACCGATACTACAGTTGATGTGGTAGAAGGTATGCAGTTCGATCGTGGTTATATCTCTCCGTACTTTGTAACCAACAGCGAAAAAATGCAGGCTGAATTAAGCGAACCTTATATCCTGATTTATGATAAGAAGATATCTACCATGAAAGATATCCTCCCAGTTTTGGAAGGCGTTGCAAAAAGCGGTCGTCCATTGTTGATTATTTCTGAAGATCTGGATGGTGAAGCATTAGCGACACTTGTTGTAAACAAATTGCGTGGTACTATTAAAGTGGCTGCTGTTAAAGCACCGGGCTTTGGTGATCGCAGAAAAGAAATGCTTACTGATATAGCAATCTTAACAGGTGGTGAAGTGATCAGCGAAGAAATGGGTAAGAAATTAGAAGACGTTCAATTAATTTCACTGGGTGAGGCTTCTTCTGTAACTATTGATAAAGACAATACAACTATCGTTGGTGGTAAAGGAGCTAAAAAAGATATTACGGCAAGAGTAAATCAAATTAAAGCGCAGGTTGAAATTACAACCAGTGATTACGATAAAGAAAAATTACAGGAGCGTTTGGCTAAGTTGGCCGGTGGTGTAGCTGTATTATACATTGGTGCTGCTACCGAAATTGAAATGAAAGAGAAAAAAGACCGTGTGGATGATGCATTACACGCAACCAGAGCTGCTGTTGAAGAAGGTATAGTACCTGGCGGTGGTGTTGCTTATGTACGTGCAAGTGATATATTGGAGAAAATGAAAGGCAGCAATGAAGACGAAACAACAGGTATTGCCATTGTTCGTCGTGCAGTTGAAGAGCCATTACGTACAATTGTTGAGAACGCTGGTTTTGAAGGAAGTGTTGTCGTAAACAAAATTAAAGAAGGCAAGGCTGATTATGGTTTTAACGCTTACAGCGAAAAGTATGAGAATCTTTTCAAAGCTGGTGTTATTGACCCAACAAAGGTTAGTCGTGTTGCTTTAGAGAACGCTGCTTCAATTGCAGGTATGATGCTAACCACCGAGTGTGTGATTGCAGACAAGCCTAAGAAAGAAGAAGCTCACAGCCATGGCGCACCTGATATGGGCGGAATGGGTGGATATTAATTAATCGGCAATTTGCAATAGGCAAATAGCAAAAATACAGTCCCTCTTGCAGCAATGCAGGGGGGATTTTTCATTATATTGAGTGATAATCCAGATAAATCTTGGATTGAAAAAATACTATGCTCGGTATCATCGTTCAACTCCTCATCTCCTGGCTTATTATCCGGCTTTTTGAAAAAGGCAATCTAAGTGTGTTTGGTTTTTATCCCACAAGGAAAAGATTGCTTGGCTTTGCCCTGTTTTTTATTGTTACAGCTGCTTGCTGCTCGTCCGATTTTTTTATGCGGATGCTTTTTGCAGCGCAACGATGGGAACTTAACCCTGATTTGACAGCGAACGTTATTTTAACTGGTATTTGGTGGAACGTAAAATCAGTTTTGTTTGAAGAATTAATATTTAGAGGTGTACTGTTTTATATCCTGATAAAAAAACTCGGCCCTATTAAAGCTATCATCATTTCTTCAGTAGCATTCGGCATTTATCATTGGTTTTCACATGAGGTTTTAGGAAATCCTGTTCAGATGTTAATTACATTTTTGACTACGGGAACAATGGGATTGGTATATGCTTATGCCTATTCAAAAACTTATTCGCTGTATTATCCAATAGCTATACATCTGGGCTGGAATCTAACCAGCAGTGTAATATTTTCTAATTCGATAATAGGGGAGCAATTATTAACGCAGGTTCAGCCTGTGCCCGAAGTTACAATATCGTATTTTACTTACTATTGTATTGTATTTCTTCCAATACTAAGTGCCATTTTGATAAATTATTTGATGCTGAAACGGAAACAACAAGTTATACTATAAATAAATAAAAAAGAAACTGATGCGCCGCTTGGAAAAAACTGTGCAAATTCTTTATTGGTTGTTTGTACTTATTTTTTTTGTCTCAGGCATTTCTTATGATCAAATTTACTTGATTCCGTTTGTGGTTACTAAGGTTTTGCTGATTATCATTTCGATTGGTATTCTGTACTGTTTGATCAGGTATTACTTCTTTAATAAAAAATTTAAAAGATAAATTACTCCCCATCCACAATCTCCCCATAATCAATAACCAGTTCTTCGTTTAGTTTAATATCCCTGATGGCTTCAAAAAACTCGCCATCATTTATCGAAATTATATTGGGGTTGTCGGAATGATTTAAAAAATTAACCAGATCCATCTTTTTAAAACCGTAATCGGGTACAAAGTAATTTTCTTCGTCGTAAAGGCAGTAATTTTCTATTAAGGCTTTTGAGTGAGGTGGTAAGTTTTCAACTTCGGTTTTAGATATGCTAATCCATTGCTCTTGCTCATTTGCTTTGCTAAACATGCTGCGGCAACCTTTGGCAATATCCCGCAAAGCAAATACGCCAATACCTGCAATGGGAGAGGGCTTTATCATTACCCAGGTATTGCTTGCCAATTCTCGTAACAGTTCTTCCTTGGTCATGATTTATTCTGATAAATAAAGCCACTAATAATAAAAAATTGTGCTGCGCAGTAGCTAAGCATTATAAACACACCTGCATAAGCAAACGGCTCGTAAAATTTATTGACAGCCAAAAGTGAATCGGAAATTACAAATGCTGTTGCACCGAGCAGATACATCAACGCAGCTTTTTTATTTACCTTAAAATATATATGCAGTCCGCAAAGTAACATGGTACAAATAACTGCTGCATATACCATTACCGGCAGTTTTAAATCTTTTAAATACGGGTACAGTTGCCAAACCAGGCTGATTCCGTAAGCCAAAACCAATGCAATAAGAATAGGGTATTTTCTCAGT
>JBBKXU010000049.1:0-5049 GCA_037969645.1 Ferruginibacter sp.
CGATATCTGAAGGCGATACCCAAGGTATAGTGGAAAACGAAGTGGAGACTATTGTGGATGGTTCTGTAACCAACGAGGAAGTGATCGTTGAAGAGGCAGCGGAAATTGAAAGTCTTATAATCGAGGAAATCATTGAAACTGATGGAAGCCTGGAACCACTTAAAGATCCATTATTGGCAATCGACAATACTGTTGTCAAACCTTATCCGTTGACTTTTGTAAACGAATTGAACTTGAATATTAAAATCAAGTATGATGCGAAGCTCAACATTAGAATGTACGACATGAATGGCAGAACCGTGTTAAAAGATGATAGCCGATTTGTCAAGAAGGGTTCCAATGATCTCAGGTTTAATGTAAGCCGATTGTCACCCGATGTCTACATAATGATAATTAATACAGGATCGGAAAAGATCGTGAAAAAGGTGATGTCAAAAAAATAACGACCAAACATTGCCACAGAAACCAAAACGCCCTTAGGGGCGTTTTTTTATTTTAAAGATTCCGCTTGTGGAACCGGTAATTCTTCTTTAGGTTTCGACGCTTTTTCAATGGCCTTATTTAACTCTTCGGCCATATACTTATTGATAATTTTCCAGCTTACCAGCAAGATACCGAGAAATGCCCCCAGCATTAAGCCAAGAACTGTGTACATCATAGCTGATTTTTGAATTTCATCAAACGGAGGCTCCGGTCTATCAAGTGGTTCAATGATTGGTGTTTCTTTTTGTAAACGATAAGCTGCCGACTCTCGGTTGTTAACTGCATAATAGTACTGCGCCTGTACAGTTGCCTTATCCTGCGCCAGGTTAACTTTTGGTAAACTGTAACGCTGCAATCCGTCGTTAGTAAAAAAAGTGCTTTCGTCAAGCGCTACTGCCCGCTTGTCCAGATTATTTAAAACTAAAAGCAGGGAGTCGGCTTTCCTTACAGAAAACTCAAAATCTATCTGCGCTTTCTTCTTCTTAAGATCGATATAAAATTCCGAAAGCTTTTCAATATAAATGTAACTTACTTCTCTTACCAGTTTATCATTGCTATTCGAAAAAAATAATTCCAGAATCCCATTTTTATTAATCTTGGCTACAAAAGCTCCTTTTAAAAGATTGCTGGCAATATTTACCTGAGACAGGCTGTCGGGTGGTGTTTCAATTTTTGTATTCTGCATAAACCCCAAATGCCTGTTGTTTTCTTCAATCAATAATTCTGAAACTGTCTTGTTTTGCATCGAAGGAATACGCACCATGGATACTGCTTCACGGGTGCGGCGGCTGCTTGCTAACTCCACAATATTAATAGACGCATCGCCTGTAAATGATTTGGTTGCATCGCCCAAACCCAAAAGACTGCTGATGGTCGCTCCAGGTGTACTTTCGGCAGTTCCATTAAGCGGAAAAACAGTAGCTTTTGAAGTATACAGCAATACATTTTGCTTAGCCATATAATAAAACAGCCCACCAAATGCAGCGGCAATAATCAGTATTACCCAACTGTATTTCTTAAGTCGGTGTAAAAGTTGCTTTATAAGTTCAATACTGTTCATGTAGAATATTGTTTTTCTAAAGTTATCTCAATACGTTAACAAGATATGCTGCCAAAGCTATGGGTATAGCCGAAACCACTACCTGTAAAAGTGTGTCGGTAATTTCAGCACCCTCAGGCCTGGCCGGTACATTTACAGTAGCTCCTTCTTTAACTTTTGGATAAAAGTGCATGAAGAACAGGTTTTTTGTACGTCTGCTTTTGCCATTTGCGTAGGTTACGTAAATGCGCTTACGCCATGGCCTGATGCCATATCCGCCCGCTTTATCAATATAGTAACCCACATTAGTATGCTCTTTATCAAACGTGAGTTTCAATGGAGATTGAACAACACCTTTTACAGATACAAACGGATTTATTTCGGGTATAAAAATAACGTCACCTTCCTGCAAAACGATATCGTACTTTGAATTATTATATTTAAGTGCACGATAAAGGTCTATACTAACGGGCTCGTTTGCAACAGCTGCAATATCTGTTTTAACTGAATCCAACACGATATTACCGAGTGAATCGGTAAGGTTGGCTACCTTTTTGGTTACATTTTCTCTGAAGAACTGCGTTTTCTTCCGATATAAAATAGCGCCACTTAAATCTGCATTTTCTCTAACACCACCGGCCCTCATTATATAAGATGATAACCTTTCAGACTTGCTTAATCTTGGATACGGACCAGAGTATTGAACCATGCCATTTACCATAACCAATTGCTGCAATTCGAATGTTGGATTTTTACGAACATATACCTGATCGTAAGGTTTCAGTTCTATAGCTGCCGACACACTGTCCAGATCGAGATTTGGAGAAACCTTTAATGTTCTTAAAACAGTTCTTGTTGGTTGTTGCATACCTTTGGCAGAGTCAATATCTACAACGCTAGAAATTTCAATACGTCCATATTCAGCAGACTGTTTTAATCCTCCTGATAAATATAGCAGGTCCTGCAGCGTCATTCCACCATACTTGTTCACTTTGCCTTCCTTTCTTACCTCCCCAAATATTTCAACATACTGCCTGTCGGCAAATTGATTGCTATTAAACAAAAGTACCTGGTCGTTAGCATATAACTCTACGTTGTAAATACTTGCCGTATCATTAGTTGTAACACCTGTTAAATCTACTTCTACTTTACTGGCTTTAATGTTTGTACTATCTCCACCGCCTCTAAAAATGTAAGCACGTGCTAAATAGGTGTTACGGGTAATACCTCCGGCCCGGTTAATTAAATCAAATAATTTATCCCCCGGCCTTGTTTCATACTGACCGGGATAAGAAATTTCTCCCTTCATCTCAATTTTATTGAATAGGCCGGGATTTACAGCAATTACTTTAACAATATCGCCATCTACCAATCCAAAATCTTCGTTCCTTAAGCGACTGTCGTTTGTAGGATTAATAATAGCTGTTGCATTTACATCCCTTATTATCTGTTTCTCCAATTCTGTACGATAAATTTTTACGCCACTCGAAAATGCATCTCTCTCTAAACCTCCGCTATATCTTAAAAGGGCTTTCATCCCTTCATCTTTTTTAAGTTGGTAAAACATGGGGCGTTTAAATTTACCTTCTGCTTTTACTTTCTTCTCCACCGTTTGCATGATAACAAAGTCATTGTTTTCCAGGTAGATATGTTTTCCAAAATCGCCAGTAGTGAGGTATTTGTAAACGTCCAGCACATCAATTACCCTTCCGTTTCTTTTTATCTGTATCTCACGCAGGTTTGCCAGGTTGGTTGGTCCTCCTGCCAAAGCAATCACATTAAACGCATTGGTAAAAGCCGAAACAACAACAGGTCCCTGGTTTTTAACTTCGCCGGCCACATTAACTGATATGGTACGTGGCTGACCTATAGATACTGATATATTTGTTGAAGGCGGTACAAAGGCTTTAAAGCGACGTGTTAAAAGAGAGCGTACGTTCTCAAAAGTTAAACCTTGCAAGTAAATTTTACCAATACTGGTTGGGAAAATTGAGCCGTCTCTTGCCACTGTGTAATCCAGCGTAGCTTCTGCACCATTCCATAACGAAACAATAATTTGGTCGTACACACCAATTGGATAATCAAGCGGCGGAGTTGACAACTCTGTTATAGAAGCAACTGCGCCGCTTCTAAAAAGGTTCATACCATAAGTATCTTCGGTAGGGTTTACAGACTGCGGCGTTTTCTCTCTTACAAGACTATCAGTTTCAATTTTATCTTTTAAAGACTTATTGTTGTCTTCACCCGTTTTCTTCTTATCACCATTCTTATCTTTTAATAAATCATATAGCTGTGCAGCCGGTAATGAGGTTGGTAATTCAGGAACTGAAGGATTACTTGGATCTTTCGGATTTTGAGCAAATGCCAGATTAGTTAATAGTAAAAAAACAACACCGAATATCAGCGTTGATTTTTTAAAACTGGAACAAATATGCCCGGATATTAGTAACATTTGTTAGGGGTTAGTTTACAAATTTTTAATAATGCGCAAATATAATATATTATTTTACCGGCCGCTTTAAAGCTTCCTCATAGTCTGTTAATAACTCCTGCACGATAGCAGCTGCCGGTTTTATGTTTTTTATGAGAGCACTCACCTGCCCTATTTCAAGCTCTCCTTCATCAAGGTTACCTTCAAACATGCCACGCTTTGCCCTGCCTCTGCCTAACAGTTTTTGCAAGTCATCAGTAGATGCGCATTGCTGTTCGGCTTGCTGCACCTGCGAAAAAAACTGATTCTTCAACATACGTACAGGCGTCAATTGCTTTAAAGTTAGCTGCGTATCGCCCTCATTAGATGAAATAACAAGCTCTTTGAAATTTTCATGCGACGAAGCTTCGGTGCTGGCCACGAAGCGACTACCTACCTGAACTCCTTCGGCACCAAGCACCATGGCAGCCAGCATTTGCCTGCCTGTGGCAATACCACCTGCAGCCAATACCGGAATATTAACTGCCGCACAAACCGCAGGTATTAATACCATGGTTGTTGTTTCTTCCCGTCCGTTATGTCCGCCTGCTTCAAAACCTTCGGCCACTACTGCATCGCAACCGGCCTCTTGTGCTTTAAGGGCAAACTTACTGCTACTCACTACATGTACCACGGTAATACCATGCTCTTTTAAGGTAGATGTCCAGGTTTTAGGATTACCTGCCGAAGTGAATACAATAGGAACTTTTTCTTCTATAATGATTTGAATATGTTTATCAATATCCGGGTATAACAAAGGCACATTTACACCGAATGGATTTTGTGTTGCCGCTTTGCACTTTTTAATATGTTCCCTTAAAACCTCGGGATACATACTGCCACTGCCTATGATGCCTAATGCTCCGGCATTACTTACCGCACTAGCCAAGCGCCAGCCGCTTGCCCAAATCATACCTGCCTGTACTATGGGATGATCTATTTTAAACAGTTTTGTAACCCGGTTTTGCATTTTATAATAAAATAATTTTCAAATATCGTTAAATTCAATCAAGAGACAGAAAGTACTTTGAAACGCAAAGTAAAAGGATTTATTTTA
>JBBKXU010000050.1:0-4006 GCA_037969645.1 Ferruginibacter sp.
TGGATTAACCGCCACGCCTGATAACCGGACCTTTGGTTACTTCAACCAAAACCTGGTGAGTGATTATGGTTATGAAAAAGCAGTGATTGATGGCGTACTCGTTCCCTACAATGTATTTACCATTGAAACAAAGATCACCAAAGACGGAAGCAAGATTTCAATGGGTGAAAAAGTAGATAAACGGGAACGCTTAACCAGAAGAAAATTCTGGGAAAGTGTAGATGAAGATATTGAGTACAGCGGCAAACAATTGGATAAGGATATTGTAAACCCCAGTACCATCCGCACCATTATTCAGGCTATTAAAAATAATATGCCTGCCATGTTTCCCGATAGGGTTGACAAGGATGGTAAAATGGAAGTGCCCAAGACATTAATCTTCGCCAAAACAGATTCACATGCTGAAGACATTATAGAAATTGTAAGAGAAGAATTTGCCGAAGAAAATAAATTCTGTAAAAAGATCACTTATAAAAGTGAGGAAGACCCTAAGAGTGTACTCAGCCAGTTTCGAAATGATTACTATCCTCGCATTGCAGTAACGGTAGATATGATTGCTACAGGAACTGATATCCGTCCCCTGGAAGTATTGGTATTTATGCGGGATGTAAAAAGCCGCAGCTATTATGAACAAATGAAAGGCCGTGGCACCCGTACCTGTTCGCTGGAACAGTTAAGAGCCACAGGAACTCCTTCTGCAAAAATGACCAAAGATCATTTTGTAATAATTGATGCTATTGGAGTAGAGCAAAGCCAGAAAACAGATAGCCGGCCGTTGGAGAAAAAACCCGGCATGAGTCTGAAAGATATTTTGCAGAATGTAGCCATGGGAAATACGGATGAAGAAATATTAAGCACATTAGCCAACCGGTTAATCCGTTTAGACAAACAAATCAATGCTTCTGAAAAAGCAAATTTTGCAGAACAGGCAAATGGACATACAATCAGTCATGTAGTAAAAGAATTATTAAATGCCCATGATCCGGATACTATCGAAAGTCTGGAGTCGGAAGTCAGAAGTCGTATGCCTAACGAAGCACCAGCAAGTATTGAAGCAACTATTAATAAAGAGAAACAACAACTTCTTGAAAAAGCCGTAGCCGTATTCAACAACCCCGACCTAAGAAACTACATCGTTGATGTGCGCAAAAAATACGACCAGGTAATTGACACCATTAATGTAGATGAAGTAACCAATATCGGTTGGGTAAAAGATCAGGAAAAAGCAGCCGGACTAACCATGGACAATTTTACCGCCTGGATAGAAGCACATAAAGATGAGATAACTGCATTGCAAATCTTTTATGGCCAGCCTTTCCGCCGCAGAGAGTTGACTTATAAAATGATCAAAGACCTTTTTGAAAAAATAAAAACAGAACAGCCATTAATTGCCCCATCGCATGTATGGCGGGCATACGAACATCTTTCGTCAGGCTCAAGAGGACAAGCCAGCTCTCCAAAAAATGAACTGATAGCGTTGGTAAGTTTAATACGCAGAGTAACTGGCATTGATAATACACTAACTGGTTATGATAAAACAGTAGATAAAAATTTTCAGGATTGGGTATTTAAAAAACAAGCCGGCACTTTAAAATTTACCGAAGAGCAGATGCAATGGCTGCGGATGATAAAAGATTATGTAGCCAATAGCTTTCATGTGGAGAAAGAAGATTTTGAGCTGGACCCTTTTAATAAGAACGGCGGACTTGGAAAAATGTGGCAATTGTTTGGAGAAAAAACGGATGAGATTATTAATGAATTAAATGAAGTATTGGCTGCATAACAGTAGTTTCTTTAAAAGAATTCTTATTAACCATTCAAACCATTTTATGAAAAAAAACATTCTGCTTTTTATTACTTCATTTTTCGTTTATGTTTTACCAAATAAGGTGCAAGCACAAGGAAATATCATCACTCTATTCGATGAAACTCCTGATAGTAGTTTATATGGTGGTATACAACAAATAATAACTGCTAATTGGCCTATTACTTATGTATCTCCTATATTATTAAAATTCCAGCCACTCAGAAAAAGAGATGTGGATTTGCAATTTGGTGAAGGGCAGAAGGGTTATATACTAGAAGGCGTTACTGATCTGCAATTTTTATTAGGCCAGGGAAGGCCAACACATAGTCATACATGGCAAACACTACGTTTTACATTGCGTTATGCACCCGCCGTTAGAATGACATTTGACAATTCCAGTAATTTGATACCGACCAATCAAAAAATCGGTTTACAATTTGATAAAGTTTTATGGGATAGTTATACTGGCAACAATTTATTCCATCATCCCAATAAGGCAATAGATATTGAAAAGAAAAATTACTGGGAAAAGGAAACCAAACCCCTTCACATGGTTTATTTTACCGGTTATGCTATGCATTATTCAAATGGGCAGCCGGAAGGTGTCTGGTACAAAGATGATTCTTCATATAACCGCAACAATTATATAAGTGGCGATTTTTCTACTAACATTCTTAATTTTTCTGCTACTTATACCAGATTTTATAAAGATCTTTTGTCGTTGAACATAGGGTATCAAAACGATGCAAACTGGTTTGGTCCTTTCTCTTATATTACGGAACAGAAAAAAAGATATGGACATCATAGGCTTTTAGGATATGCTCAATTTTTAACAAGACCCATGCGGAATCCATTCGGAAATGCTAGCATTGAACGAGGGACGGACAATAAATATTATATTGTAGATAAAAAATGGGAATGGAAGTTTCGGGCAGATTGGGAATACATATTAGGCTGTTTAAGCAACTACCCAAAAGGCAGTAACAATAAAGACTATCGGTTTAATACACATTTTTTTATAGAAGGGATGCCACTCCGGTCTAGGGCTTTGGGATATGTAGCCCATTTTTATTATGGAAGGGATTATTTTAATATCCGGTATGATGATCCTGTATTTGCCTATATGTTTGGAGTGAGTTTGAAATTAAATAAATTCAAAAACCCAAGATTTAATCCTGATAGTGCTAGACTGGGAGAAAGCTACAAACCACCAAAACGATATAAAAAATATCTTAAACAAATGAAGTAAGAGTTACTATTAAACTTAAAGTATTGACTAAAGAAAAAAATATAATGCAATTACCAAAAGATTGGAAGTGGGTGAAGTTGGGAGAAGTATGCGAAAAAGTTGAAACAGTTAAAAGGAAAGAAAAAAAACCTGAAGAAGAACTATTATACTTAGACATTGGGGGAATTGACAATTCAGCTAACAAAATTCTAAACCACAAAAATTACAAATGGAAAGATGCTCCTTCAAGAGCACAACAAATCGTTTTTAAAGATGATATATTATTTTCTACGGTAAGAACATACATGAAAAATATCGCAGTAGTTGAAAATAAAATTTATAACGGGCAAATAGCCTCTTCAGGTTTTTGTGTTATAAGAAGCGATAAGAAAATAACCAATCCAAAATTTGTTTTCTATTATACGGTTTCACAAAATTTTCTTCGGCCATTAAATGACTTACAAACAGGAAGCTCTTATCCAGCAGTTCGAGATAAGGATGTTTTCATTCAGCCATTTCCTCTCCCTCCCAAATCCACCCAACAAGCCATTGTTTCCAAAATAGAAGAACTATTTAGTGAATTAGACAAAGGCATAGAAAACCTGCGCCTGGCTCAACAGCAACTAAAAACCTACCGGCAGTCTGTATTAAAATGGGCATTTGAGGGAAAGCTGACAAATGAAAATGTGAAAGATGGTGAATTGCTTGGAGGTTGGAAGTGGTTGAACTTGGGAAATGTTTTAAAAGTTTCAAGTGGAAAAGGATTAAAAGTAAACTCTCTCCAAGGTGGTGATTATGCAGTATATGGTGGAAATGGTATTAACGGATATCATACAGAATATTTTATTGAAAACCCGAAATTAATAATTGGCCGTGTTGGTGTCAAATGTGGAGTAACGCATATTACCAACCCGAAATCTTGGGTTACTGATAATGCTTTAATTGTCGAGCCAATAATTCTAGATTTCGAT
>JBBKXU010000051.1:0-7197 GCA_037969645.1 Ferruginibacter sp.
AAATAGTAAGTATAGACATAATAATAATTTTAGAATGATTATAGTAAAGGTGAGTCCTATTAAGCTTCCTATTGTTATACAACAATTTTAAAAATTTATATCATTCACACATTTATAAAAATTAAACACAGAAAATACACGAACGTGTGAATGATGCAATTCATTTCAAAGGTTATGTAACATTTCCGGCAGCAATCCATTTCACCTTTGCAGGATAACAAATACTTTAAAACTTAAAAACATTTATTATGAAGCCAAAAGGAAAATTATTATTGACAACTGCAATTGCCGCCTTATCACTGGCTGTTTTTTTGGGCAGTTGCAAAAAAGACGATTTTGTGCAGGTTGACTCAGTTTGCCCGCTCGTTCTTACTACAGACCCGGCGAACCTGGCAACCAGCGTTGCACTTAATAAAGTAATAACGGTAACATTTAATGAAATAATGAATCCGGCAACCATTACGCAGGCATCCATCATCATTACCGGTACAACTGCTGTTGCAGGAACTGTAACTTACAGCGGTACTACCGCAACTTTTATTCCTACAAGTCCGCTTGCTGTTAACACTACCTATACAGGCAGGGTTACCACAGCAGTGAAAGACGCTACAGGCAATGCTTTGCAAACAGATCATGTTTGGACATTTAGCACAGGTGCAACATTATCACCTGTGGTAATTACAACAGATCCGTTAAACAACGCAACGGCTGTACCATTGAACAAAATGATCACGGCAACTTTTAATATGCCGATGAATCCGTTAACGCTTAATGCCACAACATTTACTGTAAAGCAGGGAACAACTGCTGTTGCAGGCGTTGTTACCAATAATGGTACAACGGCATTTTTTACAGCCACTACAGCCCTTACATCGAATACACTGTATACGGCCACCATTACAAGTGCTGCTAAAAATACAGCGGGTACGCCATTGGCCGGCGATTATGTATGGACATTTACAACAGGCACACTTACTGCACCTACGGTCATCTCAACAGATCCTGTAAATAGTGCAACGGCTGTTGTATTGAATAAAGTAGTTAATGCAACTTTCAGTGAGCTGATGAGTCCATCAACGATTAATGCAACAAACTTTACGTTAATGCAGGGAACAACAGTTGTAACAGGAGCTGTTACTTATACCGGATCAACGGCATCTTTTACGCCAGCAGCTAATTTGTTGCCAGGGGCTGTTTATACCGCTACTGTAACAACAGGTGCTAAGAATCTGGCCGGAACTTCACTGGCAAATAATTATGTATGGACATTTACAACAGGTACATCAGTTTCTCCCATTGTTATTTCAAGCGACCCTGTTAATAATGCAACAGGTGTTTCACTGAATAAAACGGTTAATGCAACTTTCAATATGGCTATGGATCCATTAACCATCAATGCAACTAATTTTACCATTAAGCAGGGAGCAACAGCCGTTACGGGCACTGTTACTTATACTGGTTCTATAGCTTCATTTACTCCTGCAGTTGCCTTTGCAACCAATACAGTATATACAGCTACCATTACTACCGGCGCTAAGAACCTTGCTGGTACAGCAATAGCCGCTAATTATGTTTGGACCTTCACAACAGGAACCAGTCTGGCTCCAACAGTTATTTTAACCGATCCAATTAGTAACGCTGTTAGTGTGCCGCTTAGTAAAGTGGTTACAGCAACGTTTAGTATGCCAATGGATCCGTTGACCATTAATTTTACAACCTTCAGTTTAAACAGGAGTGGAACACCCGTTGCAGGCGCAGTTACTTACACTGGCTCAACAGCATCTTTTACACCTGCTGCTAATTTGTTGATCAATACAACTTATACGGCTACTATAACTACCGGAACTAAAAATGTTGCAGGTACACCAATAGCCACTAATTATGTGTGGAGCTTTAATACCGGTGTAACACCGTCACCAGGTCCCGTTGTTCTTGGAACATCAGCACGTTTCGGAATCTTATCAGGAGTAGGTGTTAGCAACCAGGCTGGCCAGAGTGAGATACATAATCTTGATGTTGGTATTTATCCCGGCCTTCGTTCTTCAGTTACCGGATTTCCTCCTGCCATTGTTGTGAATGGAGCGATCTACGCATCTGATGATGTTGCACCTCCGGGTACAGCGGCTATGTTACTACAGGCCAAGACCGATCTTACCAATGCATATCTTGCTGCTGAAGCAGCAGTTTCTCCTGCACCGGCAACCGTATCGGGTGACCAGGGTGGAAGAACACTGGCTCCAGGGATTTATAAATCAACTTCTACACTTTCTATAGCTAACGGTAACCTTACGCTGGATGCACAGGGTGATGTAAATGCAGTTTGGATATTCCAGATAGCCTCGGGTTTTACCACAGTAGGTGGTGCCGGTGGAAGTGTGATTCTTGCAGGTGGTGCACAAGCTAAAAATATTTACTGGCAAACCGGTAGCTCTGCAGTAATTGGAGACTATACTTCATTCCAGGGAAATGTACTGGCCTTAACATCAATCACCATGAACTCACATGCAACAGCAGTTGGCCGTATGCTTGCCCGTAACGGAGCAATTGTTATGACCAGCACAAACATCATCATTAAGCCATAAACAAAAAATAAAACTATTATGAAATTTAAAAATAAATTTAAAAGCGGATCACACAAAGTGTGGTCAACTTACAGCCTGCTGATGAAAAGCCTTATTGTAAGTGCCATCATGCTTACAGGCATTCAAACAAGCGTACAGGCTCAAAAAACACAGTATGCAAATCCATCCTGGTATTTTGGTGTGGTTGGTGCTGCTAATGTTAACTTTTTCGACGGAAGCACCAGGCAACTGAGTTCCGAATTTGCATCACCTGTTACTTTTCATAAAGGAAATGGTGTTGGTATGTATGTGGGCGGATTGATACAATACCGCCCGGCTAAATCTGTATTAGGATTTATGTTGCAGGGAGGATATGACAGCCGCAGGGGAAAATTTGATCAGCAAACAACAGCTTGTAACTGCCCGGCAGATCTGGAAACCAATTTGAGCTATGTTACATTGGAACCGAGTTTGTTGTTGGCGCCTTTTAAAAATGGTTTTTATATTTATGCAGGACCACGTATGGCCTACACAACTGAAAAATCATTCACGTACAAGCTGGGCATTAATCCTGCCTTTCCTAACCAGACACCAACGCCTGATGTAGAAGGAGAGATTAGCAATACTAACAAAACAGTAATTACAGGACAGGTTGGAATGGGATATGATTTTATGATGGGCTCATCTACCAGTAAAACCAAATTTGTTGTTTCTCCATTTGTTTCTTACCATCCTTATTTTGGCCAAAACCCACGTTCTATTGAAACATGGAATCTAACAACTATTAGAGCCGGTGTTGCATTAAAACTTGGAGTGGGGCGTAAACTGCCACCACCGCCACCACCGCCAGTGCCTGTTGTATTAGACAGGGATGGAGATGGTGTATTAGACGTTGTTGACAGGTGCCCGGATATTGCTGGCCCTGCGTCTTTACAAGGTTGCCCCGACAGAGATGGAGACGGCATTGCAGATATAGATGACAAATGCCCCGATGTATTTGGTTTAGCCCGTTACCAGGGATGCCCGATACCGGATACCGATAAGGATGGTGTTAATGACGAAATGGACAAGTGTCCTACCGTATTTGGATTTCCACGATACCAGGGATGCCCGATACCTGATACAGATGGCGATGGTGTAAATGATGAAGAAGATAAATGTATCAATGACAAAGGACCAGCTTCAAACTATGGTTGCCCGGTTATCAGCGAAGAAATAATCAAGCGTGTTAAATTGGCCGCAGAAAATATATTCTTTGAAACAGCCAAATGGACATTATTGGCTAAATCTTATCCTAAACTGAATGATGTGGTTTCTATTTTAAAAGACAATCCTTCTTTTCAGGTACAAATTGACGGACATACAGATTGGCAGGGATCTGATGAGTATAACCACGGTTTATCTCATGAAAGAGCTGCTGCTGTAAAAGCATATTTAGTAAGTAAAGGAATTGCAGAGAGCCGTCTTACTTCTTTTGGATATGGTGAGGAAAAGCCGATTGCAGATAATAAAACTGCTGCCGGAAGAGCAAAGAACAGGAGAGTGGAAATGACATTGAGGAATTATTAATAGATCAGCGTGAACATAAAAATGCCTCCGAGTTTATCGGAGGTATTTTTTTGGACTTTATAATTTGAATTTTGATTGTGAGAGGAATATGAAATCAATTTACCATAGCAGCCAAAGGAGTTTATCAAATACGGGCTTCCATTTCAACCCGGGCCTGGTTAAAAACAAGCTGAATATTATGGCTTAGTTTTTTAATTTTTTCAATAGAAGAAGACTTATTACTCAGTTGTTCCATTTCTTCAATTACGGGTTCAAGTATTATAATACCCAGTATTGCGAATGCTGATTTCATTTTATGGGAGATATTACTGATTTCGGGATAGTTTGTACTTTCGATTGCAATTTTCAGCATCGTCAACTCCTCTTTGATCTCTGTAACAAAAGCATTCACCAAATCATCGATTCTATTTTCATCACCCCTGGTAATACCATTCAGGTATTCCATATTGCATACTTTGTCGGCTTTAACCAGGAGGGATGGATACTTAAACAAACCTGTTGCTGTTAAAGCATATGCCGAATTTTTTTTTATTGATTTTGAATCTTTCATGCTGCGCATATTTGTCTTTTGCTTCCGGATGTAATGCAGGCTTTTGCAATCAGCAGCATCGATTCCAGCTCAAAGGGTTTAATAAGATAATCATCGGCACCAGATTGCAGCGCATCAGTTTTATTAACTAATTCGCTTAAGGTGGCGATGAATATAAATGGAATTTTGGCAATGGCGGGAATACTGATCAGCAATTGTAAAACCCCGTGCCTGTTAATTCCCGACCGGGGCATATCACAAATAATCAGGTCAGGCTTAAATTCCAGCGCCAGTTCAATTCCTTTGGCACCATTATTGGTTGAGAAGATATGATAGCCTTCCAGTTCAAGATATTCTGATAAATTTTCAAGAATATCAGCATTGTCTTCAATTAATAATATTGATTTCATTTTGCCCGTATTGAATCTGATGAGTTCTGTTATAATGTAACAGCAAGTTAGATGCCCGTAAACAGTATGGGTTACATAACAATGTAAATAAGTTGCATTATTCACATATCGACCGGGTGGCGGGTTTATCAGAATAATCCGGGTTCGACAGGCTCACCCTGACACTCTTTTGGATAGCCCATTTTGTCATTTGCAAAGAGCTTAGAATCGTTTTCTATGGGAGCCTCAATTTGACAACTTTTCAAACGGAGACACTATTCAATTCCTTTCCATTTTTTTAGTCAGCAGGTATGTAAATATCAAATGTAGCTCCTTCGCCTAATTCACTGGTAGCAGTAATAAGGCCCTTATGATTCTCTACTATTTTTTTTACGATAGCAAGACCGATACCGGTGCCTTTATACACTTCCTTACTATGCAGTTTTTGGAATACACCAAAAATACGTTCGTTAAAATGCGGCTCAAAGCCAATGCCGTTGTCTTTAAAGCTAATATGGCAATAATTTTTTTCTGGCGAAAATTTTTCCTGCCAGGCATTATCATCTTCATTTGTACCAGCACGGGCAGGAATACCGGCATCATTTAACAGTTGACCTTTAACAATGCTGCTTTTTATGATGATGTGTGAAGGGATATCAGAATCTGAAAATTTAAGTGCATTACTTATCAGGTTATACATAAGCTGCCGAAACTGAAACGGAATGATATTTACAGGGCAGATCTCAGTAGCTTCGATAGTTGCATGCTTTTCCAATATATTATCCCGCAGTTCATTTTTCACTTCTTCAATAATCAGATTCAGATCTGTCTTTTCAAAGACATGATCGGTGCTGTTTATACGGGAGAAAGCCAATAGGTCATCAATAAGCTGTTGCATACGTTGAGCCGCCAGCCGCATGCGCTGAAAATTATATTTCCCTTTCTCTGACAGATTTTTGTTTTCATTTTCAAGTATGATGGTAACAAAGGTTTGTATTTTACGCAGCGGCTCCTGCAGATCGTGGCTGGATATATAGGTGAATGCCAACAGTTCTTTATTAGCAATGATCAGTTCTGCCGCTCTTTTTTCCTTTTCTTCATTTTGAAAAGCAAGCTCCTTGTTGGCAATAATCAGCTCCGCTGCCCTCTTTTCTTTTTCTTTATTCTGAAAAGCAAGTTCCTTGTTGGCAATGATCAGTTCGGCTGCTCTTTTTTCTTTTTCCTCGTTTTGGAAAGCAAGTTCTGTGTTTGCAATAATCAGTTCAGCGGCTCTTTTTTCTTTTTCTTCATTTTGAAAAGCCAGTTCGGTATTAGCAATGATGAGTTCTGCCGCTCTTTTTTCTTTTTCTGCATTTTGAAAAATCAGTTCCTCGTTGGCAATGCTTAATTCAGCTGCCCTTTTTTCCTTTTCCTCATTTTGAAAAATCAGTTCTGCATTGGCAATACTTAATTCTGCCGCCCTTTTTTCTTTTTCTGCATTTTGAAAAGCTATTTCATTATTACTAATGATCAACGCAGCCTCTCTTTTTTTCCTGGCTTTATTTTGTGTCAGATAATTACCTGTAGCCAAAATCAAAAGAACGGTGAACAGCATAACTAAAATAAACATAAATAAGGCCATGTTGTTGAATACCGATAAACTTTGCTGGTTTGACTGCTTTCGATTTATAAGTAAATCAGTTTCTGCACTGTTTATATCTGCATTGATACTTCTTAAGCGGTCTGAATAAGACTTGCCCTGTTTGACATAATATTGTGTGAAGCCGGTTGTTGTAACCTGTTGGTTCCTTTTTTCTATCTGTTGTTTAGAGAGATCCAAACGCTTCTGTAAATAAAAAATAAGCGAATCAACCCGCATTAATTGGTCGGGATCATTCCGGGTAAGCTGCCTGAGTTCCGCTGCTTCAAGAAATATTATTTTTTCGGCATTTACTAAGGGTTCAATAAATGTACTGTCTTTGGTAATAATAAAACCCCGTGAGGATGATTCAATATCTTTTACAAGTGAAAGTATATAGGTAGATTGGTAAATCACCTGGTTAGTATGATTGAGCCATTTTTCTGAGTCAAGAAATGTAATACGGCTTTTATATGCCGAATAGCCGATCAATACTATGGCAGATAAAAGAAATAGAGAAAAGAAGAATAT
>JBBKXU010000052.1:0-4673 GCA_037969645.1 Ferruginibacter sp.
CACAGGTTTCGATATTTACAGTATTACTTCATCTAAAAAAGCTAATTATGAAATCTATGTCAAAATTTTTAATTGTAATACTGTCAACTGTTTTGTTTTTAAGTTGTAAGAAGTCGGATCCCGGGACAGGGGCCAGTGGTTCAGGCACAATGACTGCCAAAGTAGACGGTGTTGCCTGGTCGGGCACGTTGGCTGTGCAGGCTTCAAAAAGTGGAGGCGTATTAACTTTTGCCGGTACAGGTCCCAATGGACAGATCAATATGGTAGTGGGTAATTATAATGGTCCTGGTACATATACAATCGGGGCTACTGGCGGCCCGGCTAACCAGGGTATTTTTGCCATTACTACTGCTCCATTTACAGCGCACACTGCTTCATTTGTTTTAGGCTCGGGTACTATTGTAGTTTCTACCGATAATGGTACAGGGGTTACTGGTACTTTTAGTTTTGATGGTAAAAACAATTCAGGACCATCAATTACTACCAAAGTCATTACAGAAGGTAATTTTAATATTAACTTTTAAGAGAACAAAAAAAGAGGCTGTCTCAATATTTTGAGACAGCCTCTTTTTAATAACTTATAAGAAGTAATAGTTTTTAGGTTGCAAATTCCCCCCTTAGGGGTCGGAGGAGGTGCTTTTTAGTATTCATCTTCATTAAAAAAGAAATCTTCCTGGCTGGGGTAATCAGGCCAGATATCATCCAGTCCCTCATATATTTCGCCTTCGTCTTCCAACTCCTGCAAATTCTCTACAACCTCAATAGGCGCACCACTACGGATAGAGAAATCAATTAATTCATCTTTAGTAGCCGGCCATGGTGCATCTTCTAAATGAGAGGCTAATTCTAGTGTCCAAAACATCTTTATTACGGGGTTTAATTTTTGCAAATGTATAAGTTCATTTGGAATAACCAAAAGTGTTTTTTTTACTTCCCGTCAAACCTCGTCATTAATCGTGTATAAAACAGCCCCAACTGTTGTTTTAAAATCGAAAATTTGCAATTATTACCTATTTTCGAAGCATGTTAACAGCAAAAGGGATTTATAAGCGTTACGACCACCTTACCGTACTAAAAGGGGTAGATATTGCTATAAATAAAGGAGAAATTGTAAGTATCGTAGGTTCCTCAGGTGCCGGCAAAAGCACGCTGCTGCATATTTTGGGCACTTTAGACAAGGCAGATAAAGGACAGATCATATTAAACGGGCAGCATCTGGAATCACTCAGCGGAAACAAATTATCAGCTTTTAGAAACAGGCATATTGGCTTTGTTTTTCAGTTTCATCACCTTTTACCCGAATTTACGGCTCTGGAAAATGTTTGTATTCCTGGCTGGATTGCGGGTGACAAAAAAAAAGAAGTGGTTACAAAAGCCACCGAATTGTTGAAAACTTTAGGGCTGGGCGACCGTTTAGAGAACAAACCGCAGCAACTTTCGGGCGGTGAACAGCAAAGGGTAGCGGTAGCCCGGGCGCTAATAAACAGCCCTTCTATTGTTATGGCCGATGAACCAACCGGCAACCTCGACAGCGCAAATGCAAAAGAACTGCATCAACTGTTTATTGATTTGCGCAGCAAATTCAATCAAACATTTTTAATTGTAACCCACAACGAAGAACTGGCTAAAATGAGCGACAGGGTGTTGATGATGAAAGACGGAATAATGGTTTAATGGATAATGAATAATTGTTAATGCATTTGCAATAAAGCAGGTTTTCTGCATTGTCAGTCTGTCAACAATTATCAATTAACCAATTATCCATTATCAATTAAACTCTCGGTTTCCACGGTATATCCTCCACTCCAAGCAAATGCCCGGCATATCTTGCTAAAACAAAAAGATAATCGCTAAGGCGGTTTAAGTATTTAATTACCAGCGGGTCAACAGATAGCCCGTTCTCCTGCATATTTACACAAAGGCGCTCTGCACGGCGGCAAACACAGCGTGTTACATGAGCAGTAGAAATAGCCACATGGCCGCCAGGCAGAATAAAAGATTTCATATCGGCCAATTCCTCATTCATTGTATCAATTTCTTTTTCCAGCAGTACAATATCCGTTTCTTTTAAATCCGGAATTTTTAATTGCGATTCTTTATCGGGGTCACAGGCAAGGGCCGATCCAATGGTAAACAATCGGTCTTGTATCTCTTTTAAAATAATTTTTGATGGCTGATGTGTAAGTTGATCGGATGTTAAACCTATAAAAGAATTTAGCTCATCAATAGTGCCGTAGGCTTCAATTCGGATATTGCTTTTGGGAACTTTGGTGCCGCCAATTAAACTGGTTTTACCTAGGTCGCCGGTTTTTGTATATATTTTAAATGCCATGATGTATTTTAAATGCCATGATGAATGCCGTTTGTTATGTAAAACAACAATTTTTTTGGTTATGGTTTAGAGAAAAGTAGTGGCTACACCGTTACTTCAGCTGTTGCAGGGTTTGCATTTGTTGTATCGGTTTCAACAATACCGTCTCTTAAGCGTATCACTCTATGGGCATACAACGAAATATCTTCTTCATGCGTTACCAAAATAACAGTATTGCCGTCGGAGTGTATCTTACCCATAATTTCCATAATCTCGTAGGAGGTTTTAGTATCCAGGTTTCCGGTAGGCTCGTCGGCTAAAATAATAGAAGGATTATTTATTAATGCCCTGGCAATGGCTACTCGCTGTGCCTGCCCACCACTTAACTCATTTGGCTTATGATGGCTACGGTCATCAAGTTTAACCCTTGTTAGTACTTCCATCGCCCTTTCCATTCTTTCTTTTTTGCCAACACCGCTGTAAATTAATGGTAGCGCCACATTTTCGGCGGCAGTTAAACGGGGTAGCAGGTTAAACTGCTGAAACACAAACCCTATTTCTTTATTACGTACTTCAGCCAGGTCATCATCTGGCATCCTGCTTACATCCTTGTTGTTTAAAACGTATTTACCACCGGTAGCTGTGTCCAGGCAACCCAGTATATTCATCAAAGTAGATTTGCCCGAACCGCTTGGTCCCATTAACGCTACATACTCATTCTTTAAAATATCCAACGTGATACCTTTTAAAACCGGTAATTCATTTTTACCGAGGTAATAACTTTTACGAATATTTTCTAAATGGATAATTCCTTGCATACTTACTTATTTTGTATTGGGCTTTTATTATTCTTAATTCCCAACTCCTTTCTCCAAACTCAAGACTTCTTAATCACTTTCGGTACTTTAAAAAACTGCTCATCATGTAAGGCAGCGTTCTGTAAACCCTGCTCACGTGTGATACTTCCGCCTACTTCATCGGCCCGTAAAATATTTATATTGTCGCTCATGTGCAGCAATGGTTCCACGCCGGTAGTATCCAATTCGTTCAGTTTTTCAACAAACCTGATCATTTTTTCCAGGTCATTTTTTATCTCCTCTTTTCCGATTGCATCAAATTTTAACCGTGCTAGATTGGCTAATTTATCAACTAAAGCATCATTCACTTCCATGTTACAAATATAACTGATAGTTGACAGTTTAGGCTAATGGCTTTGCGGTCGGTATATTATAATTATAAGCGGAAAAACGGCAAATCGCCAATAATCTGCTACCAAGTTTTCCTATCTTCGCCACCTGACAGCCTAATTTGAAGTATCAGTAAAGTTTTATGGAAAAGAAAAAAGAAGTTGTAATGAGTGGCATTCGCCCAACCGGATTTTTGCATTTGGGCAATTATTTTGGCGCAATTCGCAATTACGTAAAAATGCAGGAAGATTTTGATTGTTTTTTTATGGTGGCCGATCTGCATTCATTAACTACACATCCTGATACGAAAGAGCTGAAAGCTAATGTACACAGGGTTTTAGCAGAGAATATCGCCTGCGGACTTGACCCAGATAAAGTTGCTTTTTATTGTCAAAGCCATGTGCCCGAAACTGCTGAACTCTACTTATATTTAAATATGATGGCCTATAAAGGTGAGTTGGAAAAAACGGCCACTTTTAAGGATAAAGTACGGCTGAATCCTGAAAACGTAAATGCCGGATTATTGACTTACCCGGTTTTACAAACTGCCGATATCATTTTACACAGAGCTAAATATGTGCCTGTTGGAAAAGATCAGGAGCAGCACCTGGAAATGGCCCGCACATTTGCAAATCGTTTTAATCATCGCTATGGTGAAGTTTTCCCCGAGCCGCAGGCTTTTAACTATAATCAAAGCCTGGTAAAGGTTCCAAGCCTTGACGGTGAAGGTAAAATGAGCAAAAGTGAAAACCAGATGGCGACTTTGTATTTAGCCGACAATGATGAAATGATCCGGAAAAAAGTGATGAAGGCGAAAACTGATAGTGGCCCAACCGACAAAAATGCACCAAAGCCCGATTATATTGAAAATATTTTTCTGCTGATGAATTTGGTTTGTGCTACAGATACTGTACAAAAATTTGAAGATGATTATAATAACTGCAGCATTCGATACGGTGATTTAAAAAAGCAGCTGGCAGAAGATATGGTGAATTTTATTGCGCCAATACGGAATAAGGTTGATGCTATTTTAAGCGATGAAGCAGGCCTTAAGCAAATAATGCTAAAAGGAGCAGAAAAGGCGAATAAGAGCGCAGGGGAAACTATGAAATTGGTAAGAGAAGCAATTGGATTAAAATATTTTTAGTGCCCCAAACCTTTAAAGGGGCTTAACC
>JBBKXU010000053.1:0-3308 GCA_037969645.1 Ferruginibacter sp.
GGTACGCAGCGGTCAACAGGAAGGACTTAGCTTTATAAATCCCGAGCTGGCAAAGAGTGTAAATTTCTACACCGGCGGTTTTCAGGCAAAATATGGAGATAAGATGAGCAGCGTGCTCGACATCCAGTACAAAAAACCAACAAGCTTTGGCGGCTCTGCATATGTAAGTTTGCTGGAGCAAGGCATGCATCTGGAAGGCAGTGCAAAAAAAGGAAGAGTTACTTACCTGATTGGTGTACGGAACCGCAGCAATAAAAATTTATTAAAGAGCCAGGAAACGCTCGGCTCCTATATTCCCTCATCATCCGATGTGCAGGGCTTTGTTACTTATAAACTGAATGAAAAAATACAGCTTGAATTGTTGGGTACTTACTCTGTTACAAAATTCACTTTGTTTCCTGAGTCGGCACAAAAAACTACTTCGGTATTCTCTCCTTTCTTTACTGCCAACCTTGGTTTGGATATTTTATTTGAAGGGCAGGAAAGAGATGGCTACAAAACAAATCTTATTGGCCTGAGTGTTTTACATACCCCCAATAAAAAATTAAAACTAAAGTGGATGGCAAGTCGTTTTCAAAATAAAGAAAACGAAAATTTTGATATTGCCGGCAGCTATTTGTTTGGCGACAGGGATTTTGACCGCACCAGCAGCACATTCGGACAAATTGTTAACCCATTGGGAGCTGGCTATTACCAAAACTATGGCCGCAACGAGCTTAACATTAACGTATATAATGCCAGCCTCAAAGGCAGTTACACAACCGGCAATCATTTTATTCAGTTTGGTAATAGTATTGACCAAACCAATATCGCCGACAGGCTTAAGGAATGGGAATACCAGGACAGCGCCGGGTATTCTCTCCCACATAATCCCGCTCAACTAAATCTATTTAAAGTATTAAACTCTACCGCCGATCTCAGCATTCAAAAATACAGTGGCTATGTACAGGATAACATTAGGCTTGGTAAAAATGGTAACGATATAAGCCTGCAGGCAGGTGTACGCTATAACTACAATTCGCTTAACAAAGAATTTTTAATAAGCCCACGCATGCAAGTTAGCTGGAAACCAAAATGGAAAAAAGATGTGGTGCTTAAACTGGCGGCAGGTGCTTATCATCAGCCGCCTTTTTACCGTGAGCTGCGCAGATATGATGGCACTTTAAATACCGAAGTGAAAGCACAAAAAAGTTACCAGGTGGTTGCCGGTATGGATTATAACTTTACGGCTTTCGATAGCCGCCCCTTCAGGCTTACCACCGAAGCCTATTATAAAACCATGAGCAGTGTTGATGTGTATGATATTGACAATGTAAAGATTCGTTATGCCGGAAATAACAATGCTAAAGCTTACGCTACAGGTTTTGAGGCACGTCTTTTTGGAGAACTGGTAAAAGATGCAGAAAGCTGGATTAGCATCGGCATAATGCAAACCAAAGAAGACCTCCTCAACGATTTTTATTATCGGTATAAAAATGCTGCGGGGGAATTCATCACTTCAAAAAGCACCGATCAGGTTGCGGTTGACAGTATTAAATATAATGTTGGCTATGTGCGCCGCCCTACCGACCGTTTAATAACTGCTGGATTGTATTTGGAAGATTACCTGCCAACTAACAAAAATTTTAAGCTTCATTTAAACATGATTTACGGCAGTAACATGAGTTATAATATACCCAACAGTGTTAAGTACCGTAATGCACTCATCATTGAGCCATACATACGTGTTGATGCAGGTTTCAGCGCACAACTACTCAGCGAAAAAAACAAGCGCCGCAGCCACAGCCCCTTTCGCAGCTTTGAAAATATCTGGGCAAGTTTTGAAGTATTTAATTTAATTGATCGCCGCAATACTATTTCTTTTCAACTCATCAAAGATTTTGCAAACAATATCTACAGCATTCCCAATCGTTTAACACCCAGGTTGGTCAATTTTAAAATTGTGGGGAGATTTTAATAATATTATAAATTACTTTGTTGCAGGTACGTTTCTTTTGCACCATTGTATTAATCTCTATTTTGTACCCATCAATTTACATTTTATAGATGCTGATCATCAACAAGCATTTTTATTTTTCAATTTTATATTAACATTCTGTTGATAAGTAAATACACAATCTATTAAATGCATTTCGTTATATTTGGTATAGAGACAAGTTAGTAATACCAATTGTATTTTTATTGTTAACTAACCGCTGCTATGTATACCCTGATAACAGTTGTATGACAGAAACAGTGGCTAAATTGAAAACCCATTGACAGAATCAATCATCAATCTCGAAACCGTAAACCCTATTGAATTCTTCGGCGTCAACAACGGTAAACTCGACATTCTCAAAAAGAAATTTCCCTTATTAAAAATTCTCAGCAGAGGCACGCAGATAAAATTAAGCGGGGCCCCTGAACAAATTGACGGCGCCAGGGAAAAAATTGATCTTATTCTTAAGTATCTTGAAAGAAACGGGCACATGAGTGCCAATTATTTTGAACAGATTTTAGGCGGCGACGATGAAAGAGTGATAGACAATTTCATGGATCGCAATCCCAACGATGTACTGGTATTTGGCCCTAATGGTAAAACCGTAAGGGCCCGTACAGCTAACCAAAAAAGGATGGTGGAAGCCTGCGACAAAAACGACATTCTTTTTGCCATAGGCCCCGCCGGTACCGGCAAAACCTATACTGCAGTGGCTTTGGCGGTAAGGGCTTTAAAAAACAAAACGGTTAAAAAAATAATTTTAACCAGGCCGGCAGTTGAAGCTGGCGAAAGCTTAGGTTTTTTACCGGGCGATTTGAAGGAAAAAATTGACCCGTATTTACGCCCGTTGTACGATGCTTTGGATGATATGATACCTGCAGATAAATTAGGTTATTATATGAGTACCCGAACCATCGAGATTGCTCCGTTGGCTTATATGCGTGGTCGCACTTTGGACAATGCATTTATCATTCTGGATGAAGCGCAGAACACGAACGATCTACAGATAAAAATGTTCCTCACCAGAATAGGCCCCAATGCAAAAGCAATTATCACCGGCGATCCTACGCAGGTTGACCTGCCAAAAAATCAATCCAGCGGTTTGTTTAAAGCTGCCCGTATTTTAAAAAATATTGAAGGCATTGCACAAATTGAATTGGATGAAGAAGATGTGGTAAGGCACAGGTTGGTTAAACAGATCATTAAAGCGTATAATAAAGATGATGTGCGGATAACCGAACAAAAAGAAGCTACCGCAAAAAAATAATTATCTACAAACCTTTAATATATTGAGGCAGTCTGTTGACTGCCTCTTTTTTGTAACTGATAC
>JBBKXU010000054.1:0-2629 GCA_037969645.1 Ferruginibacter sp.
TTATATTTTATTAAGTGCGGGTTTGGCTTTCTTGATCACGTTTTTTGCGATCCCGGTAATTATACAGGTTGCCAAAGATAAAAAACTGTTTGACGAGCCGGATGAACGCAAGGTTCATAAGAATGTTATTCCTACTTTAGGGGGTCTTGGTATTTTCGCTGGGTTTATCATTGCAATGTTAATGGGTGTTCCATCGGGCAGTAATTCTGAGCTGCAGTACTTTGCGGCAGCCGCCACAGTAATTTTCTTTTTAGGTATTAAAGATGATATTCTTGTTTTATCGGCCAGTAAAAAATTCATCGGGCAGTTAATTGCCGCCGGTATCATTATTAAGTTTGGAGGTATTCAAATTTCTAATTTTCATGGATTTTTAGGTATTTATGAAATACCACATATCCCGAGTGTTGTTATTTCACTTTTTACGATAATTGTTATCACTAATTCTTTTAACCTAATTGATGGTGTTGATGGATTGGCAGGAAGCCTGGGTGTGCTTACCACATTGGTTTTTGGTGCTTACTTTTTTTATGCCGGTCAATTAACTTATGCTGTTATGTCTCTTGCTTTAGCGGGCAGCACACTCGGTTTTTTAATTTACAACTTTTCTCCGGCCAAAATATTCATGGGCGATACGGGTTCTCTTTTATTAGGATTAATAAATTCAATACTGGTTATTAAGTTTATTGAGGTAGCAGGTAATCCTGCATCTAATTTTCCAATAGTTGCAGCGCCAGCCATAGGTTTTTCAATATTAATGATTCCGCTTTTTGATACACTCCGTGTTTTTGGATTAAGGATATTAGACAGGCGTTCGCCTTTCAGTCCCGATCGTACGCATGTGCATCATTTTTTGCTTGACCTGGGCTTAAGTCACCGTATGGTAACCATTACCTGTGTACTGGTTAACATCAGCTTTATCTGTATGGCATTCTTTATGCGCTCAATGGGCACTACCACGGTTTTAGGTATCCTCTTATTATCTGCCTTTATTTTTATAGGTATTATTTATTACAGACGCCCTAAGCATAAAATGTCGGTTAGCAGAAAAGTTGAGAAAGCCGGAATTCTCAAATCACGCAAAATTCTCAAACTCGCTGGTGAGGCTGTGGAAGCTGATTAAAAGTCAGTTTTCTTTCCTTGATACAATTACTCTGGTTAAAATTTAACTGTTTTAATTATATTCGTTAAAAGCTAAGCGGCGTTTAACAGTCATTTTTTTATAGCTTTACAGCCAATTAATAAAAAAAATTTATGTCAGAAGAAACAGGAAATATAATAGATGAAACAGAAGCTTCTATGCAAAAAGCATTGAACCATCTTGAAGCAGAACTGGTTAAAATTCGTGCCGGAAAAGCAAACCCCAGCATGCTGGACGGTATTAAAGCAGATTATTACGGAAACCCTACCGACATAAATCAGGTAGCTAATATTTCTGTTTTAGATGCCCGAACTATATCAATTCAGCCATGGGAAAAAAACATGTTGCAGGCCATTGAAAGGGCAATAACCATGGCTAATATTGGTATCAATCCACAAAATGACGGAAATATTATCCGTCTGTTTTTACCCCCTTTAACCGAGGAAAGAAGAAAAGAGCTGGTTAAAAAATGTAATGCTGAAGGTGAGCATGCAAAAGTATCGATAAGAAATATCCGCCGTGATGGCATTGAAGGAATTAAGAAATTGCAGAAAGACGGATTAAGCGAAGACATAAGTAAAGACGCTGAAAAAGAAGTTCAGGATTTAACCGATAAATACATTGAACTCATTGATAAACATTTAGAGGCAAAAGAAAAAGAGATCATGGTCGTTTAACTACCGTGCATCTGATCTCCAAAATACCGCATTAATTTTTTATAATGCCTTCAGCCAGAGAATCATGGTTTTTACTGCTTTCAATTCCCTTTTATATAATTTTAATTGGGGCCGAAATATTATTCAGCAACTGGCAACATAAAAAACTGTACTCAGTAAGAGACACCATTCAGAATGTTTATTTCACCATTTTAAATGCAGGACTGGATGGCTTATTGCGCTGGTTGTTTTATATAAGCGTACTGACGTGGAGTTATCAATATCATTTCTATACATTCGAAAATCAATATCTGTATTGGTTTGTATTATTTATCCTGGTTGATATTGCTTTTTATTTTGAACACCGGGTTGATCATTATTGCCGCCTGTTTTGGGCCGTGCATGTTACGCATCATTCTTCCACAGAGTTTAATCTTACCACGGGTTTCCGTTCTTCGGTTTTTCAACCCGTTTACCGGTTTATTTATTTAACGCCCATTGCTTTGCTAGGCTTTACACCACTTGATATTGTTTTTATGTACTCGGCCACGCAAACCTATGGCATACTTGTACATACTCAATACATTGATAAAATGCCGCGTTGGTTTGAGGCAATCTTTGTAAGCCCCAGCCATCACCGGGTACATCATGGCAGCAATGTTATTTATTTAGATAAGAATATGGGCATGTGCCTCATCATCTGGGATAAATTGTTTGGCAGTTTTCAGCCAGAAATAAAAGACGAGCCCGTAAAATACGGACTTACCAAACCCGTTGAAAATGCAGGCAATCCGGCAAAAATAATTTTTCATGAATGGCAAAGCATGTTCCGTGA
>JBBKXU010000055.1:0-6021 GCA_037969645.1 Ferruginibacter sp.
AAATATGCTCTTTTAAAAATCAACTGTCCACGTTCCTGATTTAAGAAATTTACAAAGCCCGTACCAATTCCGCTGTAATTCTCTTTAAGTATATAATACAAACCACGTACCAAAGGGTAGCGCCTTGTTAAAATGCTTGCCTGCATTGGTTTTACAAACGGCTCCTCATCGCAAACCACGCAAGAGACGTACGCAATTTTTACTTTTTTTAACATATTAACCTGAGCACTGTCTTCCGGATTACCAATCCAGCTAATGCCAACAAAACCGATAGCATTATCGGTTTTGGCAATATAGTCAATTACTTCCTGGCTGTTTTTTACTGCTTGCACAACAGTCGTATCAAATTTTAAACCTTTTAAAATACTGTCCATTGCAAACCTTACTGTGCTGGTAGCATTCAAACCATCGAAAACAATTTTTTGATCCCGGTTTATTTTTCCCGATAATTGATCTCTCAGTCTTTCGAGTGTAAAAAGTGTATCACTACTTTTACTGTTTACAATTACAGTAATGGCATCGTTGGCAATATTATCCCAATGAGGATAATACTTAAGCGTATCCATAAAGTAGTCATCTTCTTCTCGTCTCAATCCACGTGTAACAATGATCATCTTGTTTAAAGTATCATTGTACAAATCTTTAAAACAATCGGCTTCGGTTTTATATTCAGCAATGATATGAGCCTCCGGAAACGATTTCTCAAAAACCCGTATCTGCTCTTCCATTACCGGCTTGAATGACTCATCAATACTGATGTGCAGCGTGCCCTTTTTTTCATTTTCGGCATGTCTGCTTTTTTGTGGACCACAACCCGAAATAAAAAATATGGCTATAAAAAACTGAATGCTGAATATTGCTGATCTTAAAATTTTTCTGTTCATCTATCCCTGTAATAATTTTTCTTAAATCCTCTGTAAATTCTGAATAATCCATAAACAATACATACCCCGCCAAATATTTTAAACATCCCTGAATCATACTTAAGCGCAAGATCGGTACTGAATTTTTTTATAAAAATGATAAACACACCCATGGCAGTCCACAGCAGGCCCATGCCATAGTCCATGATGCTTCTCATGCGAACGTATCCTTTGTCTCTTTCGTTCATTTCTTCTTTTTCAAATTCTTCTAATGCCATATTACACTTGTATTAAATTCCTGGTGAATAATAAACTTTAAACGGGCTGTGAAAATACTAAATTAATCACGGATTATCAGTCAGACATAACAAACTTTACAGGAATGGTATAATATACTGATACTTTTTCTCCTTTAGCAATCCCGGGCTCCCAATCGGGCATTTTCTTTAATACCCTCACTACTTCCTTGTTGTACTCCTCGCCACCATCTAACACGGTTGTAAAGCTTTGCAATTTGCCATTGTATCCCACCACAAATTTTACTTGCACGCTAACTGTTGAACCGTTCTCTAGGTCGTAAGGGTTGTGTAGATTTCTTTCCAGAAATTTTCTTAACGCATCCATTCCGCCGGGGAAAGAGGGCAGCACATCGACTACATCGCCATTCAATGGAGTAGTTTTATCAATCTTAGGTTCAGCTTTTACTACCGTGCCCGTTCCAGCAGTTTCAGGTTTTACAGGCTCTACTTTAATTATTCCAGGAGTCGTTACATCAATATTTTCTCTGCCGATTCCATCATTAGCAGCTATTGTTTTAATGGAATCTGTTTTAACATTATCTGCCACAACAGCTATATTATTGATGTGCTTAACCTGGCTCGCTTGATTTACAGGAGTTGTTTTTGTTTCCTGTTTTGGCAGCTCCTGTTTTTTCTCTGGCTCAACAGGTGGCATTTCTGCCTTAGCCAATTCTGTTTTAGGGATTTCGTATGGATTTGCAATTACGTGTTCGCTTTTTTTAGGCAATAAAGCCATTGCAGCAAATGTACTTGCAACAATAAACATCAGGCCCAGCGCATTTTTTAAACGGCCGTAGTAATACTTGCGTAATTCGTAAGCTCCATATACTTTGTTTCTGTTTTCGAAAACGATATCGAGGATATCTGCTTTCATTATTTGATTCTTGTTCATGTTGGTTGGTTTTGAAATGAATAATAAAAATCAAAACCGGCGCCGTGTTCGGTATTAAGATGTGATAGTTGATAGATTCCATAAAAGCAATAAGCAACTGACAATGAGCAGGTGGTAAGCGAATTCCATCAACTTAATAGCAGACTTAATTGCCTGTTGTCAATTGCTTATTGCCCTTTGCCAATTATCTTTGCCACATGAAAATTTTAATGGTTTGCCTGGGTAATATTTGCCGCAGCCCGCTGGCCGAAGGAATTTTACGGGATAAAGCATTAAAAGCAGGGTTGAACTGGCAGGTTGAAAGTGCTGGAACAAACGGATACCATACGGGTGAGCCGCCCCATCAATTAAGCATTAAAGTAGCGAAGGAAAATGGAATTGATATTGGCAAGCAACGAAGCAGAAGATTTATTGCAAGCGATTTTGAAGATTATGACCTTATTTATGCCATGGCAGATGATGTTTTAGAAGATATGAAAAGAATTGGCAGGCAAAACTTCAATTCAAAAAAAGTAAGTTTGTTTTTGGAAGAATCGTTTCCGGGAGAAGAAAGAGATGTACCCGACCCGTGGAGTGGTCCAGAAAGCGACTACCATGAAGTGTTTGAGATCATTAATAACAATTGCGACAACATAATAAAGAAATATACAAAATAAGAACAGGCTTTTAAACATGAGCAGCAAACCATCAATACCGCAGGGCACCAGAGATTTTACGGCAGACGTTGTAAGAAAAAGAAATTATATTTTTTCTACGATAAGAAATGTGTTTGAGCTGTACAGCTTTCAACCACTGGAAACACCGGCGATGGAAAACCTGGATACGTTGATGGGTAAATATGGTGAGGAAGGCGATAAATTAATTTTCAAGATTTTAAACAACGGCATCAACAATGAAAAAAATATTGAAAAATCGAAAACAGGTTTTGAAAAATTATTAGAAGGTAAAAGCAGCAGCGACATTACTGAACGAGCGCTGAAATACGATCTTACAATTCCTTTTGCAAGATTTGTGGCGATGAATCACACCAAACTCACATTCCCTTTCCGACGTTATCAAATACAACCAGTTTGGCGTGCCGACAGGCCCCAAAAAGGCCGCTACCGTGAGTTTACACAATGCGATGCCGATGTTGTAGGCAGTCTTTCTTTACTGAACGAAGTGGAACTAGCCAATATTTATCATGAAGTTTTTGTGCAACTTGGCTTGACAAATTATGAGTTAAAAATTAACAGCCGTAAAATATTGGTTGCGCTTGCTGAACTATGTGGTGGTGCCGATAAAATGATTGATATAACCATCGCCATTGATAAGTTAGATAAAATTGGCCTTGAAAAAGTAAAAGAAGAATTACAACAGCGTGGATTGAATGATGAGCAGATAAATATAATAGAAAGCTACCTGAACATCACCGGAACTAATGAAGAAAAACTTACGCAAATAAAATCACTCATTGGCTCAATAGAAACCGGGAAAGCAGGAATTAATGAAGTTGAATTCTTATTCTCTCAAACAAAAAACACAAACCTCAGCATTGATTTTACTTTAGCAAGGGGATTGAATTATTATACCGGCATTATATACGAAGCCAAAGCACCCGCTGAAGTAAAAATGGGCAGTATTGGTGGTGGTGGTCGATATGATGATCTTACAGGATTGTTTGGCGTACCCAATATTCCCGGCGTGGGTATTAGTTTTGGTGTAGACAGAATTTATGATGTGATGGAAGAGTTGAATTTATTTCCGCAAGATGTGCAAGTAAGTACCAAGGCTTTATTTTTCAACATGGGAGAAGCAGAAAGCAGGTTTGCTTTTGGTATTATGCAAACCCTGCGCAGTAATGGAATAGCCTGCGAACTTTACCACGAACCAGTAAAAATAAATAAGCAATTTACTTATGCCGAAAAGAACAACATTCCTTTCGTTATCATCATCGGCTCAAAAGAAATAGAAGAAAAAAATTGTGCAGTTAAAAATTTAGCAACAGGCAACCAGGAAACTGTGCCTTTTGAAAAACTCGCTGACTATTTAAAAAACTTATAAGCCTTCGTAAATAATTGCCGAGCCTTGTCCTACTCCAACACACATAGTAGCTAGGCCATATTTTGCCCCTCTTCTTTTCAATTCATATAATAAAGTGGTAGAAATTCTTATACCGCTGCAACCCAATGGATGCCCCAAAGCAATAGCACCACCGTTTACATTTACTTTTTCCAGATCAAGCCCAAGATCGTGAATGCATGCTATTGATTGAGATGCGAACGCTTCATTCAATTCTATCAAATCCAAATCAGCTACATCTAATCCAGCCCTGTCCAAAGCTTTTTTAGATGCTGGCACCGGACCAATACCCATAATAGAAGGATCAACACCAGCAACAGCCATGCTTACTATTTTAGCCATTGGCTTTAAACCATATTTTTTTACTGCAGCTTCACTGGCTAGCAACATGGCTGCAGCACCATCGTTAATGCCGCTGCTATTACCTGCTGTAACGGTGCCATCCTTAATAAAAGCTGGTCTCAATTGACCCAGTTTTTCCAGGCTCGACATACGTGGATGTTCATCTTTTTCAAAATCATATACTTCCTTCCCAATTTGCACCTGCATGGGCGTAATTTCATCCTGCCATTTATTTTCAACAAGTGCTTTGGCGTATTTCTGCTGGCTTTCATAAGCAAATTCATCCTGCGCATGGCGGCTGATGTTCCAGCGCTTGGCAACGTTCTCAGCTGTTTCGCCCATGCCATAAGGGAAATACATTTCGGCCAATTTTTTATTTACAAACCGCCAGCCCATAGTGGTATCAACTATTTGAGCATCCCGTGAAAAAGCACTGGTATTTTTTGGCACCACAAATGGCGCCCGGCTCATACTTTCCACGCCGCAGGCAATCATCAGCTCGCCATCGCCGCAGGCAATAGCACGGCTGCAATCCATAATAGCCTGCAGGCCGCTGGCACATAAGCGGTTAACCGTATTACCAGCAACTGAAACGGGCAAACCCGCCAGCAAAGCCGCCATCCGGGCCACATTGCGGTTATCTTCGCCACTTTGGTTGGCCGCACCGGCAATTACATCTTCAATAGCATTAATATCTATTTTCGGATTTCGCTTCACCAGCATGCTGATAACATTGGCCAACAAGTCATCGGGCCTTACACCACTCAACGAACCGCCATACTTACCAATAGGCGTTCTAATAGTATCAACTATGTAAACTGTTTCCATTTTATTTATTTTTTGAGCCCGGCGGCAAAGCTACTATCAACTTCACAGGCGTCGCACTCTTGTACTTTAAATCTCTATTGAGCATTTTCCTTAGCAAATATATAACATAGAAATTTCTGGCAATATCAACGCTCAATACCTTAACACAGCGTTTACTTAATTGGTTCAACACATAATTACTGAAAATAGCGCCGTCGGGAGTACCTTTGCGCCATGTCAGCATTAAAAAACGTACGCACACTCAGCCTTATAGAGTTAAAGGAATATTTTGAATCAATCGGTGATAAAAAATTCAGGGCCATACAAGCCTATGAATGGCTTTGGAAGAAAAATGCCCGCAGTTTTGATGAAATGAGCAATTTATCGGTTGAGCTGCGTAAAAAACTGGCCGAAGAATTTGAATTAAATACCATGACGGTGGATACCACCCAGCATAGCAGTGATGGCACTTTAAAATCGAGGTTTAAAACATTTGACGGGCATTTGCTAGAAGGCGTAATAATCCCCACCGAAAAAAGAAATACAGCCTGTGTATCATCTCAAATTGGATGCAGCCTTGCCTGTAAATTTTGTGCAACAGGCTTAATGGACCGTAAGCGCAACCTGCACTTTGATGAAATTTACGATCAGGTAGCTATTCTAAATGAGCAGAGTTTAAAAATGTATGGCACCGGTATTACCAATATTGTTTACATGGGCATGGGAGAGCCTTTGTTGAATTACAGCAATGTTCTAA
>JBBKXU010000056.1:0-3469 GCA_037969645.1 Ferruginibacter sp.
TGTGTATGATAATATTTTTCGCTATCCATTTTAGACGTACTGATGGTATGCGCCGGCACTCCCAATGCCGCAAGGCTGGCATTATCGGAGCGATAAAATAAATTTTGTTTTGGGTAAGGATCGGGTTCAAATTTAAATGGGGTGCCGGCAAGATTGGCCTGTAATATTTTTCCGAAATCAGACTTTTCATAACCTGTAATATATGCGCTATTGTTGCCCCATTTACTTTCTGTACCAATCATTTCTATATTAAACATAGCCATCGTTTTATCGGGATTTATCTGGCTTGAAAAATACTTAGATCCAAAACCGCCTACTTCTTCGGCAGTAAATGCTACAAAAACCAGTGTACGTTCATTGTTTTTTATTTTGCTGAAATAATCAGCCAGCATGATAACAGCCGTTGTACCTGCGGCATCATCATTGGCGCCATTGTATATTGAATCGCCCGCAGCATTTGGTTTTCCTATACCAAGATGATCGTAATGGCCGGAAAAAACAACCCATTCATCTTTTTTAGATTTGCCCGGCAGTACGCCAACCACATTGGCGAGTGAGGATTTTGAAACCTCGTGTTTAATTTCAAAACGGTATTGGGCAGGATCCGCATCAGTTAACACAAATACCACCGTTGCCTTTCCATCAAAACTGTCTCTTTTTAATCGCTTTATCCTGCTAAAGTTTTGGGCCTGAGCCAAACTAACCAGCACCAGGTATTGCTTATTATCGTTCAATAATTTAAAGCCTTCCATACTTAAATTGACACTGCTGTCTAAAATGATTTTCTCAAATCCCGATGATTCATCAATAATCAAACTGGCTTCTGTAGTTATGGCAATAATCTTATCCTGGTCCAGCACAACTGCATCTAAAGAACCGGTGGCTGAAATGAATTTTGTTCTTACCATCTCAAAATTTTGGCGATAATCATTCAGGCCTCCAAAATATTGCAACCCGGATTTTTGAAATTCTGTTTCTATAAAGGCAGCAGCTTTATCTATACCAGCTGTAAATGCCCTTCGACCCTGCATATCATCTGCAGACAATATTTTTTCTATTCTTGTTGTTTGTGCAACATTGATTATTTTATCAATGTTTTGTGCAAAAGAAAGCAGACTTAAAAAGCCTGCCGTTACTCCTAAAAATATTTTCTTCATTACTATGTATTAATTAAGCAATCCTTTTTTCTATTTCTACAAACTCATCATTTCTTTAAACTTAACGGCCTGCCTGCGGCTTACTTCAATTTTTTCTCCTGCTTTTAAATCCAGCAATAATCCACCATTAAAATAAGGTTCTACTTTTTCTATCATTCGCATGTTCACAATATGCTTACGGTTGGCCCTGAAAAAAATCCGTTCATCTAACCTTTCTTCCAGTGCATTTAATGATTTTAAGATAAGCGGTTTGTTGGCACCAAAGTAAACTTTTGCATAATTACCCATACTTTCAAATAAACGCACTTCACCAAGTTTTACAAACCAGCATTTTTCACCATCCTTAACAAATACCTGGTCACTTTCGCTAAGCATTCCCCTGTTTAAACCAACCATGGCTGCGGCCAGTTCCTTTTCTTCTGCCAATAGTATTTTTTGTAAAGCATCTGCCAGCCGTTTGGGCTCTACCGGCTTCATGAGGTAATCTAAGGCATTTACCTCAAAGGCTTTAAGGGCAAACTCATCATAAGCAGTGATGAAAATTACGTGTGGTGCTTTATCCAACTGTAACAGCATATCGAAACCTGTTTTGCCCGGCATTTGAATATCCAGAAAAATAATATCCGGAGACAGGTTTTCAATTTTGTCCAAACCATCATCGGCATTTGCCGCTTCCCCAACCACTTCAATATCAGGAAACTCAGTCAACAATTTTTTTAATTCATTCCTGGCCAATCTTTCATCGTCTATAATAATTGCTTTATGCATATTTTATTTGAAGATTTAAATTTTATGTAAAATTATAAATTTGCAGCGACTGGCATAATTATTTTTGATTCTACCATACCATCGCCCATATCCCTGATTAAAAAATCGGCTTTTCCCTGGTACAGCAGATTCAACCTGTCCTGCGTACTTTTTATTCCAAATCCGTCATTATTATCTACAGCACTCCCGTTTAAAGTACCGGAATTTTGTACGATCAGTTCATGATGATTATCTTTAAAATCGGAAATTATTCTTACAATACCTCCCTTAATCTGCTTACTGATGCCGTGTTTAATGGCATTCTCCACTAATGTCTGCAGCATCATTGGCGGAATGGGTTGATTCAAAGTATCTTCATCAATATCCATGTCTACCCGCAGGCGTTCTTCAAAACGCATTTGCTCCAGGGCCAGGTAATCCGTAACAATATCCAACTCCTGTTGCAGGGGCACTGTTTCCATTTTTTCCGCCCGCATGCTGCTGCGTAAAATATTGCTTAGCTCCGTAATCGCTCTCCTTGCCCGGGTTGGATTCTCGTCTACAAGTGCTCGTATACTATTTAAGGCATTAAAAATAAAATGCGGGTTGATGTGTGATTTAATTGTTTTAAGCTCCAGCGATTTTACCATAGCCTCCAGGCGAAAAGTGTCCAGCTCTTGCCTGCGGTTCTGTTCCACGTAATGATAGGTGTAGTAAATCATATTCCAAATCAGCAGCAGCCACATGGCATTGAAACTGCTAAAAAACAGCCGTTGCATTTTTGAATATTTTTGTAAACGGTCGGGATTATAACCGATGAGGTAATCTATTCCTTCTGTGAGTATGCCGAAGAAAATGGAAAAAATAATGGTAAGTCCCAGTAGATAGAAAATTTGTTTTCTTAAAGGTTTACTCAACACTTTTAGTCCGTGAATATTTAGCCGCATTACATGCGTAACCAGTACGCCAAGCATGCAGGTAAGTAAAAGACTCAGGAAGAAGATAGTATTGGGTTCCCCAAAAGTGGTCACAAAGAAAATGCTTATCGCAATGTTCAGGGACCAGCCTATCAACTGGCAGGCCCAATACCGGGAAATCTTGTTCACCATTGTGCAAATCTAAGTCCCATAATCTATTAACGCACAAAGCAATTGACTAGTGGCTAAAAGCAAGGGTAAAAGGCTAAATTATGTCTGAATAATGTCTGCTTAAAAATGGATTAAACATGAATATGAAAATAGTACATTTTAATCGCTCATCGATTTATTATTTAACTGTGCTGCTTAGTGGAGCAAGCGCACCTTTTAAATTATGATTAATGATTTAGCTTTACAGCTTATCATTACAAACAATAAGTGAGCAATCCCAATTTAGATAGTGAACCCGGCAGGCTTAGTGCTGCAGACAAAGAGTTTGAAAACAATATAAGACCCAGGGAAATCTCTGATTTTAGCGGGCAGAAACAAACCATTGAGAACCTTCGCATTTTTATAAAAGCAGCAAGGCAGAGAGGGGAAGCTTTGGATCACATCCTTTTTCACGGTCCACCGGGCCTGGGTAAAACC
>JBBKXU010000057.1:0-7898 GCA_037969645.1 Ferruginibacter sp.
CACTTATCTTCTTTACAATAACTCCTCCGGCAATACCAAATTCCCTCGCTTTTTTCGAATCGAGGGTGGCTAAATCGGCGCCCAGTGCCTCAAGTACAGCTTCTGCTTTCACAATTTCAAAATTGCCGGCTTTGTTTTTAAGTATTACAACAACCGTATTCTCTTTGCCGTTTCTGGCATAGGTTACAGGGATTTTATCACCGGGTTTCTGCCGGCTAATCAAGCCCTGCATTTCGGCGCCATTGATAATTTCTCTATCATTTATTTTTCTAATGATATCGCCTTTGCGAATGCCAGCTTCCTTTGCAGCGCCATCCGCAGTTACATCAGAAACATAAATACCTTCTGTGCCTGCAGGAATGCCGATTTTCTTTTTTTCATCATCGGTGTAGTCACTTGCATTCTGAAAACTTAGTCCTAAGAACCCTCTTTGTACGGTGCCGAATTTAATTAAGTCGTCAACTACTTTTTTTACAATATTAACAGGTATTGCATAAGAATAACCAGAATAATATCCGGTAGGAGAAGCAATAGCTGAGTTGATGCCAATAAGTTTACCATTTGTGTTAATAAGAGCACCTCCACTATTACCCATATTCACCGCAGCATCAGTTTGTATAAATGATTCTACACCATATTCCTGCTTTCCGCTTTTGTCTTTATTTAATCCGAGCGTTCTTGCTTTGGCACTTATAATGCCGGCGGTTACTGTAGTTTCTAAATTTAAAGGATAACCGATGGCTAAAACCCACTGTCCTATTTTAGCATCATCAGAATTGCCGTATAAAAGAAAAGGTAAACCAGCAGCTTCAACTTTAATAACTGCCAGGTCGTACGAAGGATCGGTACCAATAACTTTTGCCTTGTAGGTTTTTTTATTGCTAAGGGTAACATTTATTTCATCAGCATTTTCAACCACGTGGTTATTGGTTACTATATAGCCATCATCACTGATGATAACGCCAGAGCCACTCGCCCTTTGTTCGGGTATTACATTTCGGCCCCTGCCATTAAATAACTGGTTAAACATTTCGTCATCGAAAAAATCGCTAAAAGGATTATTGGGATTACGTTTTGGTAAGCTATTGCTCACCTGCTTAGCATTTGTTTTTGTTTTTATATGCACCACGGCTGGTGTAGCTGCCTCGGCCGGTGCGGTAAAATCAGTAGCGCCGCCCGAAGGGGCATTGCCGTCGAACCAGCCTACGTTTTTATAATTTGAAGGAACTGCCCCTTGCTCCTGGCCGGCGAAAGTTGTTTTTTTAGCAATGAATGTTCCATAACCCCAGATTACGCCAAGGGTTGTAATTGCACTAATGGCAACTGTAACGAAAATTTGTTTCCACTTCATTTTTCAAAGGTTTTACTTAGTTCAACAATTTTATTAAAGTATTTGTTTTATACAGAACACATTATCTAATCAATTCTTATGCCTGTCTGCACAAAATAACGAAGCAATGACAAAATGTACTTTACCAACTGCCATCTTTAACAATTAATTAGGAAGGTCTTCGTAGATGGGCGTTTCGACTATATAATCTAATCTGCGTTCATGCCATCTGTACAATCCAAAAAAAACTTGCTGCAGTTATAACGTTAACAAAAATTGCATTGTATCAACTCCATCAGCGTATTCCATCAATGATGGTTTTTGGGCCTGTCCAAATGCTATTTCTGATCGGCCACAGATACATTGTATATCTTCATTGCCTGCCAATAAATCCAGCACCGTTTGCTCATCCTCATAAAAACTATAATTAAGTTGACTGATGGCTGTAAAATTGGCATCGTTTTCCAATAATAATGCACTGCCATTTGTCATGTAAAAAACATTATTCAATAAAGCAATTGAAAGCTGGTAGTCGTAATTGTTTTTGAATTTGTGATGATCTTCAAAATATTTGAACTTATCAAATGCTCTAAGCAAGGGTACAAAATCATATCCTTTTGGCACGAATAACCGGGTAATATTTCGGCAGCCTAAACCAAAGTACTGATGTACATCATCCGATAAAAGATCTAATTCTTCATCAGTTTCATCTCCCCTTAAAATGCCCACTGCTGTGCGATTGCGGCGAATTATATTTGGATATTTAGAGAAATATTGTTCAAAGTATCGGGCCGAATTATTACTGCCTGTGGCTATATAAGCATCGCATCCTTTCAGCATTTCAGCAAATTTTACATAGTTATCTATTGTAGCTTCCCATTCAGTCATTTTAGTAACCAGGTGTTTTAACAGTATATCATCTTTCGAAGAAAGTTTAACCGTTTGTCTATGACCGCTGATAAAAACGCATAAAAAATCATGAAAACCTACCATTGGAATATTGCCTGCCATAACAATGCCTATATTTTTTCCGCCCACATTATCATCGAGGTGGTAATGTTCGGCAAAGCTGTCCAGTTTTTTGCTATCTAAAAATTCGGAACAAATATTTTTTACTGCCAGATCAATAAAATCTACAGTAAACCAGCCATTATGTAATGAAGCTTTGTTTTTAATATTCTGCCATTCTTCATCATTGGTCAATAAATATTCCTGTAAGCGTTGTAATAATTCAATTCGTTTTTGTAAATTCATGTTGTTATTATTAAATTGCACTGACTTCCATAAGGAGGTTTAAAAACCAAAATTACGATAGATGGCAATAAAGATCACAGAAGAATGTATAAACTGCGGTGCATGCGAGCCCGAATGCCCTAATAACGCTATTTATGAAGGCGGCGTAGAGTGGGCAATATCTGATGGCACAACCATTAAAGGTATGTTTACTTTGATGGATGGTACACAGGTTGATGCCGACCAGCGTCATTCACCAGTAAGCATGGATGTTTATTATATTACACCCAATAAATGCACCGAGTGTCAGGGTTTTCATGAGGAGCCGCAATGTGCTGCCGTTTGTCCGGTTGATTGTTGCGTGCCTGATGAAATGTACGTGGAGACGGTAGAGCAGTTGACCGCAAAGAAAGATAGTATGCATTTAGCATAAGAAGTAAGTAGTAGGACGGGAGAATTGCCTCTTATGTTATAAACTCATGCTTATAAAAACTTTATCAATCCGCCTACCAGCGGATATTACAGGCAGGTGATATTTCCTGCAACATGGCGAGGGTATTTGTAAAAATACTTTCGCCTTTTTAATTCCATCTAATTTTGCTAAATTGTTGCATGAATAAGATTTTAATTTCCATATTAGTCGTGATGGTTTTTGCGTCATGCAAAAATGCTAAGAAAAAAGAACCCAATTCGGGCGCATTTGCAAAAATGGAAGTGTTGAATGCCGACAGGGCTTTTTCTAAAATGAGCGAGGAAAAAGGTATGAAAACGGCTTATATAGAATACTTAGATAGTAATGGCGTATTACTGCGCCCCAACAGGTTGCCAATTGCCGGCGCCGATGCTATTGATTTTCTTATTCAGCAAAATGATAACGATTATACATTAAGTTGGGAGCCTAAGAGTGGTGCCGTAGCAAAATCTGGCGAAATGGGATATACTTATGGGGTTTATGCCCTCAGGCCTTCGAAAAAAGATACGGTTATTTACGGTACATATGTAAGTATTTGGAAGAAAGAAGCCGACGGTTCATGGAAATATGTATTAGATAGCGGTAATGAAGGAATTGGCGACGTTAGGATAGCGCAGTAAAAAATGTTAGTTTGTCTAATTCTCTAACAGTTTGTTATAATTGTTAATCCGTAATCTATATTTCGTTTCTTTGCAAAACAACTTTGTACAACCGAATGAAGAAAAAAATAGCATTAATTACCGGCGGCTATTCCGGTGAAGCAGTTATCTCCTACAAAACAGCAGCTACCATTCAAAATAATCTGGATACCGATAAATGGGAATCATATAAAATTGATATTAATCCTCTTGGATGGAATTACATGTCGCCGGATGGTGCAACGTTACCCGTTGATAAAAACGATTTTAGTATTATTGTAAACGGAGATAAAATAAATTTTGATGCCGTACTGGTTGGTTTGCATGGTACACCAGGCGAAGACGGAAAGCTGCAGGGTTATTTTGATACGTTAAAAATACCATATAGTACATGCGATACAGCTACATCTGCATTAACCTTTAATAAACGATATACCGTTGCTGTGGCCGCTTTTGCAGGGATGCATGTAGCAAAGTCTGTACATCTTTTTAAGCATATACCGGTTTCAATTGAAACTATTTTAACTACTTTAAAATTACCCGTATTTGTAAAGCCAAATAGTGGTGGCAGCAGTATAGGTATGAGTAAAGTAAAAGAAGCTGATGAGCTGCAGACTGCACTTGACAAGGCTTTTAACGAAGATGATCAGGTTCTGGTGGAAGAATTTATAAAAGGAAGAGAATTAACAATTGGCGTTTTTAAATCAAAGGGAGAAGTAATAGCTTTACCCATTACTGAGATCATTGCAAAAAACGAGTTTTTTGATTTTGAGGCCAAGTATTTAGGTGCAAGCGAAGAAATTACGCCTGCTAAAGTTGATGAAACGGTTACACTAAAAATAAAGGAAGAAGCGAAGAAAGCCTATGCTGTGTTTAATTGCAACGGGCTTATAAGGGTTGATTTTATTTATGAAGAGACAACCGGAACGCCTTATATGCTGGAGATAAATACTGTGCCGGGACAGAGTGAAGCCAGCATTGTTCCGCAACAAGTTGTTGCGATGGGTTGGACGTTAAAACAATTTTATACAGCATTGCTGGAAGAATGTTTTGATCAAAAATAATCAGGTAAACGAATTATTATATTAAATTAACAGCGTGTTTAAATTCATTACAAATAAACCTTTTTGGGTAAACTTATTAGCAGCCATAATTATAGCACTGCTGTTTTTATTTTTGTTTTTAAAAATGCTCGGATGGCTTACCAAACATGGCGAATATTTAAAAGTACCTGCTGTTGCAGGGTTGAAAACAGATGCCGCCATAAAGTTGTTGGAAAAAGAGGGCTTTGAAGTGTACATCCAGGATTCAGTTTTTACAGACACTGCCGCTCGGGGAATAGTATTAAAACAATTGCCCGACCCAGATGCACTGGTGAAAATTAACCGCACGGTTTTTTTAACGGTAAACAGATATGTGCCGCCAATGCTTGAAATGCCTAAGCTGGAAGGGCAAAATCTTTCGTTCGCCATCAGAACGCTTGAGCGAAACCATTTAAAATTGGGCGACACTACATTCGTAGCCGACTTTGCGGTTGGTTCTGTGTTGGAGCAGCATTATAACGGCATGCGTATTCCGGAAAAATCAAAAATTCAATGGGGCAGCCGCATTGATTTAGTGGTTGCAAAAGGATTAGATAATAAGCAAATGCCGGTTCCCGGATTGGTAGGGATGAGTTTCGCAGAGGCTAAAGCAATTCTGGATGAAAATGGAATAAGTCTGGGAGCTATACTTGTTGATGGAAGTATATCCGATACTGCGTCGGCATTCGTTTATAAGCAAAGGCCCGACAGATTTGATGTAGCCAAACTGCTTGTGTATATTCAATCTGGCCAGTTGATGGACCTGTGGATATCGCAGGAAATGAAAGTGTTAACCGATTCTATACCTAAAAGAAATTAAAATGACAACGATTACTGCAGATGAAATAAAAGCCCGTATGGATGCAGGCGAAGTTATTCACCTGATTGATGTACGAGAGCCTGATGAACGTGCCGAGTTCAATATTGGCGGTACATTTTTACCATTAGGTAATATACAGATGATGTTGATAGACGATATTGAAGAAATGAAGGCTGAGGAAATAATTTGCTACTGTCGCAGCGGTAAAAGGAGTATGCAGGCTTGTATGATGCTGGAAACTTTTGGGTTTGGCAATGTAAAAAACCTAGAGGGTGGAATGTTGGCCTGGAGAGAGAAATATCAATAGGCAATAAGCAATGGGCAATAAGCTGCAAGGAGGCAAGCTTTAAATATAAACTTGTCCGCTTGTAGCTGCTCCCCTTGAAGCTTTCCTTTCGGCCTTCTAAAACTTCAAATTCACTCCCAGCATAAAATTAAATCCCGCCATGGGGAAATAGAAATTTTCGGTAGTTAAATCTCCTCCATAAATATAACTGAAGCTGTAACCATTTGGTTCGTACTTTTTATTAAATACATTATTCAATTGCAGAATCAGGTCAGTCTTTTTAAATATTTTATGCTCAATAGTATAGCTCAATCTTATATCCTGTAAATAAAAAGGGTTTAAACTTCTTGATTTTTGAGCAGTGTTGTCCAGATATTGTCTCCCAACATATTTGCTTATCAAACTGATTTCTCCATTCTTAACAGGAATAAAGTTGATGCTTCCTCCGGCGATTACCGAAGGAGAATAAGCAATATCTGTTTTGCTATAGAATTTTTCTTGTTGCCCGCCATTATCATAATCATCGAGATACTCGGTAAAATTCTTTATTTTATTTTCGCTGAAGGTTATGTTAGCAGCGGCATTCAACCAATTAGTTATTTTTACTTGCCCTTGCAGTTCAATACCGGTACGGTAACTTTTTGGTATATTGGTACGGGTATAAGCACCTACGTCATTAATTTTTCCGGTTAATACCAATTGGTTTTTGTAATACATGTAATAGATATTTGCTGCAATAGAATAATTGCTGCCTTTTTTTTCAACGCCCATCTCAATATCATGCAATTGTTCTGCTTTGGGCTTATCAATGGCGCCTGCTTCAAAGTCATCACGGTTGGGTTCTTTGCCGGCAAGTGCATAAGATGCATAAGCCTTCCAGTTTTTATTGAACCAGGTGATACCGATTTTTGGATTAAGAAAACTGTAATTTTCTTTTACTTCCAAACCGGGATTATACCTGAAACCGTGTATAGTATAATTAATGTTTCTGAATTGCAGATCAGCAAACCCCTGCCAGTTGCGACCTAACTGTTGTATCCATTTATTGTAAATGGAGAAGTCTTTTTTATACGCCGTTAAATCGTACCAGCGATAATCTTTTGGCACTGCCGCCTGTACTGCAGCCCATTTCAGTTCACCATAGTGTTTGCCATCATAGCTATTATAACCTCCACCAAATATAAGTTGCGTTTTATTTTTATGATATTGCAAGGAAAATATGGTTCCATAAAAATAATTGTCAAGCCAAAGTCTGCGCACAAGGTCTGTTCTTTTTATGGTTGAAGTCCCGTCATTGTAATTGGGTAATCCGTAATCAGCCAGTTTTCTATCGGCCTTGTATTGCTCGTAAAAACCTTTTCCTCGGGTTAAAAATGCGGCAATATTTCCTTTCCAAAAATTGTTGATTTTACGATTGTAGAAAAGCTGGTAGTGCGTTTGTGTGTAATCATCAACCTCATTATCGTAAGGTTCACCGGGCCTTTCAGTACCACTTGGGTTATTAGTACGATCAGTTTTTAATAAATGTTCTGCTACGCCATTCCACGCCTGGTAAGTTTTTTCTTTACCCGAAAAAACATTCAGCCGCAGCGAATTCTTTTCATTTACAAAAGCAGTGCTCAGATAAAAAGAGGTAAGATTTGATGTTGCCCGGTCTATATATCCATCGCTGCTAATGCGGCTTACACGGCCATCAACAGTAAAATGTTTTCCCAGAATCCCAGAACCGAACTGGATATTATTTTTAAATGTATTGAATGAGCCAATACTGTTATTAGTTGAAGCGTAGAATTTCTTGTTTAATTCATTGGTAGCTAAATTAATGCTGCCACCAAATGCACCTGCACCATTTGATGATGTGCCCACGCCTCTTTGCACCTGAATACTGTTTGCCGATGATGAGAAATCAGGCAAGTCAACAAAAAATGTACCCTGACTTTCTGCATCATTGTATGGTATGCCATTTAGCGTAACATTAATTCTTGCCGCATCGGTGCCACGTATACGTATGCCGGTATATCCCACACCATTACCGGC
>JBBKXU010000058.1:0-4178 GCA_037969645.1 Ferruginibacter sp.
GCTTGCAAGTGGTTCTTACATAATCAGAATAATTAAAGAAAACGGAGAGGCAGAAAGCTATCCGTTTATTAAACAATAAATTTTAAAACGCTTAATTATGAAAATGATAAAATATTCAACGTTGATGATTCTTGGTTTATGTGCAACAGTGCTGTTGCATGCACAGGAAATGAAAACCGAAATTTCAAAACCAGCCGAAATGAAGCCGATACCGGCTTTAAATATTCCTTCGCCGGTAGGTGAATTTATACCCCAGCCGGGCATTGTTCCAAAAGAGAGTGTGGCGGTTTCTGAAACAGCAGCGCCTGCTAAAAGCGATGGCAGAATTAGCCCGAATGTTGGTACCGCCAGTCCTGTACAATTAAGTGAGCAGGATGCAAAAATACTTGCGGGTAAAGGCGAAAAGCCAAAGCAGTCAGTGGCAGCGCCTGTGACGAATGCGCCAAAGGCAGCGGCACAAAAACCAGTAGCTATGCAACAAGAAATAAATCAATAACCAAAAAATAGTTTTAATTTTCATGAGCCTTCGTGTGGTCTTTTTTAAGCCACGCTTAGGTTATTTACTTCCAACGTTTAAGGTCCAAAATCATCCTGCAAAACCATAAGAAATAACCAATATCTTATAATTTACCAGTACTACCGGTACCCCAACTTTATCCAATTTCTGCAAAAGCCTGTTGTTTTCTGATATCGATTTTTTTGTTCTATTATTTAATTTTTATAAGATAATTATGACTAAACATCTCCGTTTAGTGCTAGCAATTACCGTTGCTTCCACTTTACATTTTACAGCTAATTCGCAATCGCTAAGCATTAACACAGATGGCAGTGCCGCAGACCCCAGCGCTTTGCTTGATGTAAAAAGTACTGCAAAAGGTGTATTGGTGCCACGCATGAGCAAGGCAGAAAAAAATGCGATAGCCACACCTGCAACCGGGTTGCTGATCTTTCAAGGCACGCCCGACAGTATTGGCTTTCATTACTATGATGGTTCCAAATGGGCCTGGCTGCAAAACAGCGCAGCTTCAGATTCTATAAACTGGCAAACGCGGGGTAATACAGGATTGATTGATTCCACCAGTTTTTTAGGCAATATTGATAATGTACCCATTAATTTCAGGCATAGTAATATTAAGGCAGGTCGTATCGATAATTTCAGGGGCAATGTTTTCTTTGGAAACCAGGCTGGCAACGACACCGCAATCGGGTATATAAACATAGGTACCCTGGCTGGCAATAAAGTAACTAACAATTTTTCGGGTGTTAATATTGGTAGTAATGCCGGCAGTAACTTAACAGGTAATAACAACAACAACATAGGGATTTTAGCCGGGCAAAATACAACAACCGCAAGCTTTAATAATTTCTTTGGTGCAGGAGTTGGTCAGTTTAATACCTCTGGAGGCCTCAACACTGCCATGGGGCATTTAGCGCTTCGAAACGATTCAACCGGCAGTTTGAATACTGCAATTGGTTATGCCAGCATGAACCAGGCTACAAATGCAAGTCAAAATACAGCGGTTGGTGCCTATTCATTACAAAATCACAAAATAAACGCCTATAATGTAGCCGTAGGCTTATATGCCCTTAATCAGGACACTTCGGGCCTCAGTAATGTAGGCATCGGCACATCTGCCCTGCGCTTTAATATTAATGGTTGGCGAAATACCGCTACTGGCACCAATGCGCTTTACAACCATAAGTATAACAACTATAATACAGCTATGGGTTACGAAACCCTCTTCACAGATACATCCGGCACCGGTAACACAACGCTTGGTGCATGGACGATGTACTCACACATAACCGGCGATTACAATACTGCTTTGGGTTTCGAAGCACTTGAATATGATTCTTCAAGTACTTTAAATGTAGGTATTGGCTGGCGTTCATTACGCAATATTAAATCGGCGGTTGAAAATACTGCTGTAGGCGTTGGTACCATGGAATTTGGTAGCAGCAGTACCTCCAATGTAGCAGTGGGCAGAGGCTCCATGTTTAATACCGCGGGTTCGCAAAATACTGCTGTTGGTAACTGGTCTATGAGTTCGAGAAAATCCGGATTTTGGAATACCGCTGTAGGATATGTAGCTATGGAACAGGATACATCAGGTGTAGCTAATACAGCTATAGGGGTTTCTGCATTAAGAACTAATAAACGATCAAACGACAACATAGGCATAGGTTTAAATGCCGGGTACTGGTCGCAAGGTAACGGTATAAATGGCGGAAATATTTTTGTTGGCAATTATGCCGGGCAGGGTGTAAACGGGCAAAGTGTTGGTACAACAAATACCGCAATTGGATTTCATTCCTTTGAGAGATTTACTACCGCAACAGCAAATACTACTGTTGGTAACCTCAGTTTATTCAGCATTACCACCGGTTCACAAAATGCCATCCTTGGTGAGTATGGAATGGCTTCTAATTTAACCGGAAACAGAAATGCTCTTGTAGGCGCAGGTGTTATGGAATCCAGTAACAGTGGAAATGATAATGCCGCTGTAGGTTTTTGGGCAGGCAGACAGGATTCAATTTCCAGCCGTAGTGTTTATATTGGCCGTAATGCCGGTTATAACAACCAAACCGATGAAGGTGTATTTGTTGGATACAATGCAGGATACGGTGCAACAGCATTCAATGGAATTACCGGAAAAGAAAATTCAGCCGTAGGGTCTCAGGCACTTGTATTTAATACGACCGGTTACAGCAATACAGCGCTTGGCATGGGATCGTTATTTAATAATACCACAGGTAGTGGTAATATTGGATTAGGTGTACGAACATTGGTAAATAACCAGGCAGGTAGTTATAACATCGCTATTGGCGACAGCACTATGTTTAGTACTCAAGGAAATAATAATATCGGTATCGGATATAAGGCCCTGAATGGAAATAATACAGGTAGTTCCAATACTGCGGTTGGGCATTTGGCCAATACATCGGCTTCAAATTTTATTAACGCCTCTGCTATTGGTGCCAATGCTTACGTTGCACAAAGCAACAGCATGGTACTGGGAAGTATAAATGGAGTGAATAGTGCAACAACTGATACCAAAGTAGGCATTGGTACCACAACACCCGATTCTTCATTTTCGGTTGCCAACAAATTTTTAGTAGGTAATTCGGGAACGATACAATATGATAATACAGTGCCGGTAATGAATTATATGTTTAAAAGTGGTGGAGGCAATGCCGACAGAATGGTTGTTGCACATAGTCCTGCATTTCCAACATGGGGTCTGCAATATCAGGATGTGGGTGATAAATTCAATTTCCTTTCTGGAGGAACCGGGGTATTAACTGCAGACTTAGTTAATCTTAGGGTGGGTGTTGGCACAACCACCCCCAGTGCTAAGCTGCACGTAAGGCGCAGCGGAACAAGTGGCGGCACTTTTCATGGCAGTTCTTCCATGATCATAGAAGATAATACAACTTCTTACCTGCAATTTTCAAACCCGACTGCCAATGAAACGGGATTGCTTTCCGGTAACGCTGTAACTACAATTCGCAGTGGAATTATCTTCAGAGCGGATAGTTCAATTCAAGTAAGAACCGGTGGAAACAGCACCAGCATGGTAGTTGATAATGCCGGTTTTGTAGGTATTGGAAATGTGACGCCTGGCGATCTTTTGCACGTTGGTAACACAACCTTTGCAAGAATACGAATTGGCAGCTTAGAAAGTATTGAAGATTTTGGCGGCAATCTTATTGGTGTTAATTCAAATTTTGTACCTACTACCGATAATAACCGATCCCTGGGTAATTTAACAAACAGATGGTCTGTTGTTTATGCCGGTAACGGCGTTATAAATACCTCGGATGCAAGAGATAAAGAAAATATAAATAGTCTTAACTATGGTCTAAATGAAATCATGAAACTTCGTCCGGTCAGCTATAACTGGAAGGAAAATCCTCAATGGGGTAGGAAAATAGGCTTTATTGCACAAGAGGTACAGTCTGTTATAGGCGAAGTGGTGCAAGTGGGTGACCTTAAAAACAATCCTTCACTGAATGATGAAGAAGAAATAAAATCAAATGTGGCCGGCGATAAACTGGGTATTTATTATTCAGATATAATTCCCGTTGCAGTTAAAGCAATACAAGAACAGCAAAAACAAATTGAAGAACTTAAAAAGCAGAACACACTTTTAATTAAAAGACTTGAAGCAATCGAA
>JBBKXU010000059.1:0-15051 GCA_037969645.1 Ferruginibacter sp.
CTTAAAGAAATTGTTACATTATATATAAGTGGAGAAGAAAGTGAGCAACAGATAAAAATGCGTGCCGACCGTATCGGCATTAACAGCGATAACTTTTATATTCTTACCGAAACCAATACCCAAACTATTTTTCAGGAAATAAAAAAACTGAAACCACAACTGGTGATTGTAGATTCTATACAAACCCTTCAATCGCCTTTTGTGGAAAGTGGTGCCGGCAGCATCAGCCAGATACGGGAATCCGCTGCCGAACTGCAACGCTATGCCAAGGAAACCAACACACCGGTTTTTTTAATTGGCCATATTACTAAAGATGGCACCATTGCCGGACCAAAGATATTAGAGCATATGGTTGATACTGTTTTGCAGTTTGAAGGCGACCGGCATTATGCCTATCGTATTCTGCGAACGCTTAAAAACCGCTTTGGTTCTACATCTGAGCTGGGAATATACGAAATGACGGGTACGGGTATGAGGGCCGTTAGCAATCCATCGGAGCTATTAATTACCCAAAAAGAAGAACAGCTCAGCGGCATTAGTATTGCTGCAACCATGGAAGGCACGCGCCCATTATTAATTGAAGGACAAGCTTTGGTTACCCAAAGTGTATACGGCACACCACAACGTACAGTAAGTGGTTTTGACTTGCGCCGCCTGCAATTATTATTAGCTGTGCTGGAAAAACGTGGCGGTTTTCATTTTGGTGTTAAAGATGTTTTTATAAATATTGCCGGCGGTATTAAAGTAGAAGACCCTTCTATTGATCTTGCCATTGTAAGTGCTTTATTAAGTAGCTATGAGGATACACCCATCAACCAGCATTATTGTTTTGCCGGCGAAGTTGGTTTAAGCGGAGAGATTAGAGCCGTTAACCGAATTGAGCAACGCATTGCTGAAGCAGAGAAACTCGGGTTCGAAAAAATAATTGTAAGCAAGTACAACTCAAAAACTTTAGGTAAACAAAAGTTTAATATTGAAGTGGTGCCATTGGGAAAAGTTGAAGAACTGTATCAATATTTGTTTTAACTTGTTGTGGTAATTATTTTAAAGATGATTGCCCAACTTAAAAATATCTTCAGCAGCACTCTGCATCTTTTCTATCCGCATGTATGCACGGGCTGCGGATCTGATTTGCTGGAAGAAGACAACCTGCTCTGTCTTAAATGCATTCACAATTTACCGCACACAAATTTTGCTAACCTTGCAAACAATCCTGTTGAAAAAGATTTTTGGGGAAGGATACCTGTAGAATCTGCTTACAGCCAGTTTTATTTTGCAAAAGAATTTTTAATACAGCATCTTATTCATCAGCTTAAATACAAAGGCGATACAAAAATTGGTTTTTATTTAGGTGAGATGATGGGAAAAACATTGCTAGACAGCAATCGCTTCAATACCATTGACGCCCTGATTCCCCTGCCCCTGTATGCCGATAAAGAGCATAAACGGGGATATAACCAGGCGACTGTAATATGCAATGGCATGTCAGCCGTAATGAATGTACCCGTTTTAACGGGCGCTGTCATTCGCCAGCATGCCACCGAAACCCAAACACGTAAACACCGTACTGAGCGCTGGGAAAACGTAAAAAGCAGCTTTAAACTGGCAAAAGAAACCGAAATGAAAGGAAAACACTTGTTATTGGTTGATGATGTGGTAACCACCGGCGCAACTTTAGAAGCCTGCGGCAATGTAATTCTACAGGCCACCAATGTTAAGTTAAGTGTTGCAACTTTAGCCTATGCCGCAAAATAGCACAGAGCAGAGTTAAACAGTGAGCGTAGTCGAACTGTGTGATTTGTGTATTGAGCGAAGTCGAAATACACAAGACGAAACCCTTATACTTTTACACAAATAAGTCTAAATTTGAAAAATGAAGCGATTTACATTTCTTTCTTACCTATTACCCTTAGCCATTTGCCTGTTCTTCGCTGCCTGTAAGAAAGATTCATTTATAACCAGCCAGTACGCCCAGCTGAACATAACCACCGATAGTTTAAAATTTGATACCGTTTTTACCACAACCGGCTCAATAACCAAATCGTTTAAAATTATTAACGCAAACAATCAAAAGCTCCGCCTCAGCAAAGTAAAGCTAATGGGTGGCACTGCTTCGGCTTATAAATTAAATATTGATGGCATAGCCACAACAGAAGTTAACAATCTGGATATTGAAGCCAACGACAGTATTTATATTTTTGTATCTGTAACCATCAACCCCAATGCCGCCAACCTGCCTTTTATTGTAAGCGACAGCATTTTGATAAACTACAATGGCAACAATCGTTATGTACAATTGCAGGCTTTTGGACAAAATGCAAATTTTTTGCGCAACAGGTTAATTACCGGTAATGTAGTTTGGACCAATAACCTCCCCTTTGTTATTTTGGGAAGTATAAGGGTTGATACAACAGCCAGCTTAACTATACAGCCCGGCTGCAAAATATACAGCCATGCCGATGCGCCTTTTATTGTTGATGGCACTTTAGCAGTAAATGGTACCAAGGCAAGTCCAGTTGTTTTTACCGGCGACAGACTTGATGAAGATTATAAAGATTTACCAGCAAGCTGGCCAGGTATTTATTTTCGTGGCAGCAGCAAAAACAATGTACTTACCTATGCTGTTGTAAAAAATGCTTACCAGGCCATTGTCACCGAAAAACCATCGGTTAATGCAAACCCAAAACTAATTTTACACCAGTGCATTATTGATAATGCTTATGATGCTGGTATCCTAGCCGTAAATAGCAGCGTGCAGGCTGATAATAGTTTAATCAGCAATTGCGGCAGCAATATTATTATCAGTTATGGAGGTACTTACAATTTTACACATTGCACTGTAGCGGCATATTCAACCAATTATCTCAGTCATAAAAACCCAGCGCTTGTTGCTAATAACTTTTCAACGCTAACAAGCCCTACACTTACGACCGATTTAAATGCAGTTTTCCGCAATAATATTTTTTGGGGGGATGAAGGCGTAGTGAGTAATGAAATAGTAGTAGCCAAACAGGGTGCAAATACTTTTAACGTGTTGTTCGAAAAAAATATCTACCGGGCACTAACTGATCCAGCCAACAGTACATTATCGGGCAATATAAAAAACAGCAACCCTTCATTTGATAGCATCAATGCTTTTAAAAAGATATTCGACTTCCGGGTAACAAAAAACGCGTTCGCCCCTGGAATAAATGCAGGCACAGCAACCGGTTTCCCTAAAGATTTGGATGACAAGAACAGGAACGTTGGTTTACCAGATTTGGGTTGCTATGAGAAACAGTAGTACCCCCAACCTTTTCATCCTAAAGTTGCAAAAAGAAGGCAGCAGAAAAAATATTTAAACAATCTTTCAAATAACTTGTTAAACCTCTAAAACAATTTCATGGTAAAATTAATCGCAATTACAGCAACGCTACTTTCATGCAGTTCCTTTACTAATCAATCGTCTGAAGTTAATTATGACAAGTCAAACTTTAATCCACCAAAAATTGTGACTGCAACATCTATTTACGACTTTAAGGTAGAAGGCCTGGAAGGCGGCACTATTGATTTCTCAACTTTCAAAGGCAAAAAAATACTGATTGTAAATACTGCCAGCAAATGTGGTTATACTCCACAATACGAGGGTTTAGAAAAACTGTACGAAACCTATAAAGACAAACTGGTAATCGTCGGCTTTCCAGCTAACAATTTTGGCGGACAGGAGCCCGGCACTAACAGCGAAATAAAAGAATTCTGTAAAAAGAATTACGGCGTAACCTTTCTCATGGCCGCCAAAATATCTGTAAAAGGAGATGACACAGCACCTATATACAAATGGCTTTGTAATAAAAGCGAAAACGGTGTTTTAGATTCAGAAGTAAAATGGAATTTTGGTAAATTTTTGCTGGATGAAAAAGGGAATCTGCTAAACTACTTCCCCAGCAAGGTTACACCAATGAGTGAGGAGATTACGGGTAAACTGTAATTTATAATTGTATTTTTTCTCGTCCTCGTCTCTGACGAGGACGCTCTGGTTTTGAGTTTTCAACTCAACCCACATCAACTATATTTGCATTCATGCAATTTCAATCCATAACCGGACAAAAAGAAACAAAAGAGCAGCTTGTACAAATGGTACAGCACAACCGGCTTAGCCATGCTTTATTGTTTTTAGGCAAGGAAGGCAGCGGCGCACTGCAATTGGCTTTGGCTTTTGCACAATACATCGTTTGCGAAAAAGGCAGCAGCAAGCAAAAAGCAATTGAAGAGCCTTCATTATTTGGAGAGCCTGAACCTGCACCAACGAACAACCAACAACGAGAAACCAGCAACGATTCTTGTGGTTCCTGCCCCGCCTGCAAAAAAGCAACCGAACTCATTCATCCCGATATACATTTTTCTTATCCTGTCATCACAAAAAAACCGGGCGAAAAACCCGTTAGCACCGATTTTATAAAAGAGTGGCGGGCATTTATAAGTGAACATCCATACGGAAATATTTACGACTGGCTGCAATTTATTGGCGCCGAAAACAAACAGGGCAACATCACCGCACCTGAGTGCAACGATATTATTCGCAAACTCAATTTAAAAAGTTTTGAAAGTGAGTATAAAATTCTGGTGATGTGGATGCCCGAATTTTTAGGTAAGGAAGGCAACAAATTATTAAAGCTGATTGAAGAGCCGCCTCCAAATACATTATTTATATTGGTTGCCGAAAATGAAGACCTGATATTACCAACCATCCTCTCCCGTACCCAATTGGTAAAAATTCCCATGCTTACCAATCTAGAAGTGGAAGCATCGCTTGAATTAAACGCAGGCGTAGCCATGGAAAAAGCCCAGCAAATTGCCGCAGTTGCTGAAGGTAATTACCGGGAAGCACTACAATTATTACAACATGCCGATGATGATTGGGAAGTAATGTTGAGAGAATGGCTCAATTCAATTATAAGAACAGGACCTGTTGCTCAGGTAAAATGGATTGATGATACGGCAAAAATGGGCCGGGAAAAGCAAAAACAGTTCCTCAAATATTTCATACACCTTCTTGAGCAAGCAATCAGAGTCAGGGTAATTGCCCCAGCAAACGAGAAACCAGAAACAGATCAACGAGAAACCAGAAACGAACTTGACTTCGCCAACCGTCTCAATAAACTCTGCAACCTCAGCCAGCAGGAAGCAATCATCAACGAATTAGATAAAGCCAGCTACTATATTGAGCGGAATGCCAACGCAAAAATGCTGTTTCATGCTCTTTCCATCAGGTTATATCATATTATTAACCACAAATCGTTAATTTTGGTTAATTGAGGATTTTGAGCAGCGGCATTGGTTTTACTAAGAAAGATTATTTTGTAATCAGCATATAATCAATAATCATCATCGTTGTGTCACTCATTTGTACGCTATATTATACTTCGGCTTCGTTCAAACGGAAGCTTTTTTGCCGAGTAAAGTAATACTGTACAAGAGTGCGACGCCACATTAGTTGATAAGTAATCCTTCAGCCGGGCTCCAAAAAATTTCCTCTACTATTTTTAATCTTTTAATTGCCAATATATGGGATGTGGAAGCGGAGGTTGCGGTACCTCAAAAGATGGAGCACCGGGTGGTTGCCAGAGTCATGGTAGTTGTGCAAGTGGCGGTTGCAACCGTATGAATGTGCACGACTGGTTGGCTAACCTGCCCTTTAGCGACCCCGAAAGTGGGTGCCGTGTTATAGAAGTGAGTTTTAACAACGGCAGCCGAAAAGATTTTTTCAGAAATAACACACTGCACTATTACGAAAAAGGCGATATGATTGCCGTAGAAGGCGTTAGTGGTTTTGATGTGGGCATGGTAAACGTGACCGGCGAACTTGTTCGTTTGCAGATGAAAAAACACCGGATTGATGAAAAGAGCCCGGATATAAAAAAAGTTTTACGTCGTGCTACAGAAACCGACATTTCTAAAATGCTGGAATCGAAAGCACGTGAAGCACAGGTGCTTATACGCAGCCGTGCTATGGCACGCCAGCTAAAGCTGGAGCTTAAAATGGCTGAGGTAGAAGTGCAGGCTGATAGCAGAAAAGCCACTTTCTTTTATATTGCTGATGACCGCGTAGATTTTAGAGAGTTGATAAAATTATACGCCAGCGAATTTAAAGTAAAAGTAGAAATGCGCCAGATTGGTGCCCGCCAGGAAGCCGGAAAAGTAGGCGGAATAGGCAGTTGCGGCCGTGAACTTTGTTGCAGCAGCTGGCTAACCGATTTTAAAAGTGTAAATACAAACACCGCACGTTATCAAAATTTAAGTATCAATCAAACCAAATTAAGCGGACAATGCGGTCGTCTTAAATGTTGTTTAAATTACGAGCTTGATACGTATATGGATGCATTGCAGTTTTTTCCTACAGATGCTGATATGCTGGAAATGGAAAAAAGCCGTGCATTTTTAGTTAAGAAGGATATTTTCCGCAATCTGATGTGGTATACTATGCCCGACAGTAACAAGCAATATCCATTAACGATTGAGCGTGTTAAAAAAATAAAAGAACTAAATAAGCAAGGAGTTCGTCCTTCTGATTTGGAGCCGGTTGAAGTAGTAAGCAGCAAACCAAAAGAGATTGAACCAACCTATGCTGATGTAGTTGGACAGATTAGTTTAAAGAGCCTGGAAAAAACCAGTCGTAAACGTAGAGACCAGGAAAGAGGCGGTAATCAGCCAAGAAGAAACAGACAAGGTGGCGGTGGTGGAAATCAACCGCAAGGACGAAATCAAAATAGGAATCAACAAAATCGTGGAGGAGGCGGTCAACAGCAAGGCGATAATAATGCCAACCGATCTCAAAATTCTTCAAGCGGAGGTAATCAACAGGGAGGAGGTAGTCAAAACCGTTCTCAAAACTCCGGCGCTAACCGTTCGCAGAATTCTGGGAACAGAAATAAACCAAACCGCCAGGGAGGTCAAAATCGCCAGCGTGGTGGTGGAGGTGGTAATCAACAAAATCAAAACCCCGATAATAATAGCGGGGATAAAAAATAACGAAGTTTTAAAATAAAACGTCGGGTTTTACACCTGACGTTTTTTATTTTTGCAGTACATGTCTATAACAGTAAATAATCTTACAAAAAATTACGGAACACAAAAAGCAGTTGATGCCGTTTCTTTTTCAATAGAGAAAGGCGAGATTGTTGGTTTTCTGGGGCCCAATGGTGCAGGCAAGTCAACCACAATGAAAATCATTACCGGCTATTTACCGGCAACTGCAGGCACAGCAACGGTTTGCGGCATTACCGTTGATGAAAATAACAACGAAACAAAAAAGAAGATTGGTTATCTGCCTGAAGCTAATCCCTTGTATTACGATATGTATGTAAGAGAATATATTGATTTTATTACCAACATACATGCTGTTCCAAACAAGAAGGAAAAAATTGAAGAAGTTATAAAAACTGTTGGTTTAACCGTTGAAGCCAACAAAAAAATTGGCCAGTTAAGCAAAGGTTACAAACAACGTGTTGGTTTGGCTGCCGCCTTAATACATGACCCTGAAGTTTTAATTTTAGACGAGCCCACCAGCGGATTAGACCCCAACCAGATTGTAGAAATAAGAGAAGTAATTAAAAAACTTGGGGCAAACAAAACGGTTTTATTTTCCTCTCATATCTTACAGGAAGTACAGGCCATTTGCGACCGTGTAATCATTATCAATAATGGAAAAATTGTTGCAGATGACACATTAGCTAATCTTCAAAAAGGAAAAACAGAAGAACATAGGGTGCTCGTTTCTTTTAAGGAAAAAATTGATGTAGAATTGTTGCAATTGGTAAAAGAAGTAACCCAACTTATTCAACTTTCAACTTTAAACTTTCAACTTTCAACCAATAATCCCGAATTGGTAAGAAAACAATTGCTGGAATTGAGTTTGAAAAATAACCTTAACATTGTTTCTTTGCAGAGTGAGAGCAGCAGTCTTGAAGAAGTTTTTAAATCACTCACCAACTAAGCAATTTATCCATTTAACAATTAAACAATTACAACTAACATGAGCTACATCGCCTCCATCCATGCCCGCCAAATATTAGACAGTCGCGGCAACCCTACAGTAGAAGTTGATATTTTGACTGAGAACGAACATTTAGGTCGTGCAGCCGTGCCAAGTGGTGCCAGCACAGGCATACATGAAGCAGTTGAGTTGCGTGATGGCAATAAAAAATTATATGGTGGTAAAGGAGTGCTGAAGGCGGTAAAAAATATAAATACAATTCTGGCAGATAATTTACTGGGCTGGGATGTGGCCGATCAAACGGGTATTGACGCCATGATGATTGCGCTGGATGCTACGCCGAATAAAGCGAAGCTGGGTGCCAATGCTATTCTAGCTATCAGCATGGCTGTTGCCAAAGCGGCAGCGCTAGAAGCAAACCTTCCATTATACAGATATATTGGTGGTACCAATGCAAAAATATTACCCATACCCATGATGAATATTTTAAACGGTGGTTCACACGCCGACAATAAAATAGATTTTCAGGAATTTATGGTTATGCCTGTAGGCGCAACTTCATTCAGCGAAGGTTTGCGCTGGGGTGTTGATATTTTTCATGCCCTGAAAACGGTGTTGAAGAAAAAAGGTTATAGTACCAATGTGGGCGATGAAGGTGGTTTTGCTCCAAATATCCAAAGTAATGAAGAAGCTATTGAAACGGTTATGACTGCAATACATGCAGCTGGTTATAAAGCCGGTTCGCAAATTGCCATTGCTCTTGACCCTGCGGTTAGTGAAATGTATGACAAAGCAAAAAAAGTATATCATTTTCATAAAAGTGATGGCAAAAAATTAAGCAGCGAAAAAATGGTTGATTATTGGGCTAACTGGGTAAAACAATATCCAATTGTTTCCATTGAAGATGGCATGGCCGAAGATGACTGGAAAGGATGGAAATTATTGACAGATATGGTGGGTAAAAAAATTCAATTGGTAGGTGATGATCTGTTTGTTACCAACGTTAACCGTTTGGAGAGAGGTATTAATGAAGGTATCGGCAACGCATTATTAGTTAAGGTAAACCAGATAGGCACCATTACCGAAACCATGAATGCAGTGAGTATGGCACAAAACAATGGTTTTAACACTATTATGAGCCATAGAAGCGGCGAAACAGAAGATACCACTATTGCTGACCTGGCTGTTGCACTGAACTGCGGCCAGATTAAAACCGGCTCAGCGTCCCGTACCGACCGTACCGCTAAGTACAATCAATTAATTCGCATTGAGGAAATTTTAGGCGAAAGTGGCATATATCCAAAAGGAAAGATTAAATTTGGTAAGTAAAAAAGGTTGACCGTTGTTCGTAGATCGTTGGCCGTTGGGCACCTCGAACAACAATCAAAGGTCAACGAACAACGATTTTAACTAAATGAAATATCTAAATCGCATTCCATCCTGGATTAAAAACAAATACCTGATAACAGGCGCTTTTTTTGTTATTTGGATGTTTTTCTTTGATCCCAAAGATATTTTGTCTTATTTTGACCGTAGAGATAAGTTGAATGAGCTGGAAAACAGTCAGCAACACTTAAAACAACTTATTACCGAAGCCGATAAGGAACAGCATTTATTAAAAACCAGTGCTCAGGGTATCGAAAAATATGCCCGTGAAAACTATATGATGAAAAAAGATAATGAAGACCTTTTTATCATCAAATCCCTCCCCGAAAACAAATAATTAAGCTTAAAAAGCAATAATCATGTTTAACTGCCGTTTATATAAGCGGATAATGGATATTTAATTTCTTAACACAAGCAACTTAACCTTAACATGCACAATTTTACCCCGGAGGATCTATTACAGTATTTGTATAATGAGACTTCCCCAGCAAAAACGGCCGAAATTAAGGCTGCTTTGGAATCAGACTGGAGTTTACGTGAAAAATTTGAAGTGATAACCTCAGCTCAAAAAAGGCTCGAAGCACTTAAAATGTCACCTAGCCAGCAAACCATCGACAATATTTTAAATTATGCTGAAAAAGCTGTGGCCGAACTTACGCCACACGCTTAAATCACTCAGTCTTTTAATGTAATTTTATCCCGCTAAACAGCGGGATTTTTTTTATGACAAAACAGGATCGTTACAAATTTTTTATAGATTATTTTTTAGAACATGCACCAGATGCAGAAACTGAGTTGATTTACGACGACCCTTTTCAACTGCTGGTAGCAGTTATTTTATCAGCCCAATGTACAGATAAAAGGGTAAACCTGACCACACCGCATATCTTTAAACGCTTTCCTGACGCGGGTTCTATGAGCAAGGCCGAATTCGACGATTTATTTCCGTTGATAAAAAGCATATCTTATCCAAATAATAAAACAAGGCATTTGATTGGTATGGCACAAATGTTGTTGAATACATTCGACGGCAAAGTGCCGATGACTGTTGACGAGCTGATGCAATTACCAGGTGTGGGCCGTAAAACAGCCAATGTAATTACATCTGTAGTGGATAATCAGCCTAATATGGCCGTAGATACACATGTTTTTAGGGTGAGCGCCAGAATTGGACTGACAACAAACGCCAAAACGCCGTTTGCTGCCGAAAAACAATTGATAAAAAATATACCAGAGCCTTATGTTCACATTGCTCATCATTGGCTGATATTACATGGAAGGTATATATGCACCGCCAGAAAACCACGGTGTAGCGAATGTGGTTTAAACGGTATCTGTAAATTTGTAAAGAAAAATCCTGAAAGTTGATTTATAATTGCAGAATAATCGTTTTATTTGCAGGGTATAAAAGTCCCTTTTGAAACCCCAGCCATAAAATATAAAAAAAAAGGACCTAGATAAATGAAAAAACTTACAATTGTTTTCAGCGTTATTTTGATGCTCGCCGTATCTGCAGAAAAAGCTTCTGCACAATACTACTTTTATGATAATAAGTACTACGACAGTCCAATTATGTTTGAAGTTGGTGGTTCTGTTGGCGTTATGAACTGTTTAACTGATATCGGCGGCAATAAAGGCGTTGGTAAAAAGTTTGTAAAGGACCTGAACATGGGTAAAACCAAGTTTGCCGGCAGTATTTATCTGAGTGCCATGTACGAATACATGTTTGCTTTAAGGCTTGAAGGTACTTTTGGCCAGCTTGCCGGAGATGATAAAGTGCTTGCTAAAGTGGCGCCGTCAACACATGGCAGATATGAGCGTAATTTGAGTTTTAAAACCAAGATCACCGATTTTATTCTCGGCGTTGAAATTCACCCTTTATATATCATGAACCGGAACAACGAGGACAAAGAACCCCCATTGTTTTCGCCGTATTTATTTGGCGGAGTTGGTTTCTTTTCTTTTAAGCCGCAAACTACTTTAAATGGTAAGACAGTTGACCTGCAACCGCTGAGCACCGAAGGTCAAGGATTTGCTGAGTATCCCGACAGGAAACCATATAAACTAAACCAGATGACTATTCCTTTTGGTGCTGGTGTTAAATATGATCTGGGTTCAACAATTAGTCTTAGGGCAGAATTTGTTTACCGCAAATTAAACACCGATTATCTTGATGACGTTAGTTCTCAATATTATATAGACCCTTCGCTGTATGCCAATTATTTTACAGGCGCCAAATTAACGAACGCATTACTGCTTAACAACCGTCAGTATGAGTTAAACCCTGGCGCTGGTTATAATACGCAGGATGAACGTGGTAATCCAAATAATAAAGATTCTTACTTCAGTTTCAACGTTAAAATTGGTTACACTTTCGGCAGAGAGAAGATCAGATAAAAGAAGATATTTACAAAAAAGCCCTTTCAATAATTGAAAGGGCTTTTTTATTAATTCAATCTGGTGCTATAATAAATTTGTAATCTCTTCTACTAGTTCGCCCTTGGTAATAGGTATGCCCATAATTTTATTATAAGGTTTGGCATCTACAAAATATACATCACGGATAATTTTTACCAGTTGCCCGTTGTTAATTTCAGGTACTAAAACAGTATCAAAATTGTTTAAAATCTCTCCCAGATTTTTAGGGAAGGGGCGTATATAGCGCAAATGTGCGTGTGATACGGCGTGGCCTGCTTTCTGCAATTCGGCACAGGCGCTTTTAATGGCTCCGTAAGTGCTGCCCCAGCCCAGCACTAAAACTTTTCCGGTATCTGCTCCACTATCCAAATGCTGATCGGGTATATAATTCGCAATCATATCAACCTTGGCCTGCCTGGTTTTCACCATATGCTGATGATTCTCAGGATCGTAACTGATATTTCCGGTAATATCTTCTTTCTCCAATCCACCTACACGGTGTTCCAATCCGGGCGTACCCGGTATGGCCCACGGCCTTACCAATTTTTCATCTCTTTTATAAGGTTGAAATTTACCATCCTTATCCATTACTTCTGCAAAATTTTGCGATGCAAACTGTGTTTTTATTTCAGGAAGATCGGCCGCTGCAGGAAATTTCCAAGGCTCAGCACCATTGGCAATATAACCATCGCTTAAAAACATTACCGGCGTCATATGCTGTACCGAAATGCGTGCAGCTTCATAAACTGCATTAAAACAATCACTTGGCGTAGATGCAGATACAATAGGCATGGGGCATTCGCCATTTCGTCCATAATAAGCCTGCATCAAATCACTTTGCTCGGTTTTTGTTGGCAAGCCTGTTGAAGGTCCGCCTCGTTGTATATTTATAACAATTAAAGGAATCTCCAGCATTACAGCCAAGCCCATGGCCTCGCCTTTTAAAGCAATACCGGGGCCGCTGCTTGTGGTTATACCTAAACTACCGCCGTAACTAGCACCTATGGCCGACGTTATCGCCGCTATTTCATCTTCGGCCTGAAAAGTTTTAATACCAAAATTTTTATAGCGGCTCAGTTCATGCAAAATATCGCTTGCAGGGGTTATTGGGTAGCTGCCTAAGAATAAATTCAACCCGCTTTTTTGCGATGCTGCAATCAAACCATAAGACAATGCCTGATTACCCATAATGGAACGGTAAGTGCCGGGGTCCATTTTCGCTTTTTCTACTTTATATCTTGTGGTAAATGTTTCGGTAGTATCTCCATAATTATATCCAGCTTTTAACGCCGTTACATTACTTTCAAATATCTCGGGCTTTTTCCCAAATTTATCCTTAATAAATCCAATAGTGCTGTCCATATCCCTATTGTACATCCAATATAAAAAGCCAAGTACAAACATATTCTTTGCACGGTCTTTTTCTTTGATACCCATAGTAATATCTTTTAAGGCCTCACGGGTCATCTTGGTTACATCCATGCGAATCACTTCATAATTACCCAAGCTGTCATCTTCTAAAGGATTAACGCCTTCGGGATAATTGGCAAGCCGCAAATTCTTTGCATCAAAACCATCTTCATTAGCAATGATGCGACCGCCGGGTTTTAAACCATGCAAATTTGTTTTTAACGCAGCTGCATTCATAGCTACTAACACATCGCAGGCGTCGCCGGGCGTAAACACACGATCCGAGGAAAACCTCAACTGGTAACCACTCACACCGGGCAGCGTACCAATAGGGGCACGTATCTCTGCCGGAAAATCGGGGAATGTTGCCAGATCAATACCCAGCATGGCTGTGTTGTTTGTAAACTGGCTGCCGGTTAATTGCATACCATCGCCGCTATCGCCTGCAAACTTAATTACTACATCATTTAATACTTCCTGCTTAATACTCATGGTTTCTATTGTTGTATAGCGAAGTTAACTATTTACAATATTAAAAAACAAGCGCTTTTATCATTTTTTAGGCCGATAAATCAGGTTTCTGAAATTATTAATTTAGGTTTGTCCAAATTTTTTGAATGTACGACCTGCACGATTTTTTAACTGCCATTCCTGTTCATGAACTGAATGATGATAACGGATATACCGATGGGCAATTAGCCCGGCATATTGCCCTTTACGAAAATGAATTACCCGATATAACTGACGCCGATATTGTGTTAGTAGGTGTTAACGAAACAAGAGGAAGTGGTGATTTTGATAACTGCATGAATGCTGCCAACAGTATACGCAAACATTTATACCAATTACATTACTGGCATACCGATGTAATTATAGCAGATATTGGTAATATTAAAATCGGCGCCACGCTAAACGATAGTTATGCAGCAGTAAAAACAGTGCTGGCCGAGCTGTTACGGATGAAAAAAACAGTGGTGATATTGGGTGGATCGCATGATATTACCCTGGCACAATATTTTGCTTACAAAGAACTGCAGCAGGTAGTTGAAGCTACCTGCATTGACGCTACCATAAATCTAAAAGGAGAGAATCCTTTACGCAGCGAAAACTTTCTATTAGAAATGCTCACCGGTGAACCCAACCTGGTAAAGCATTATAACCATATTGGCTTTCAAAGTTATTTTGTACACCCACGTATGCTGGAAACCATGGATAAGCTTCGCTTTGATTGTTACCGGGTGGGTACAGCCAGAGAAAATTTAGAAGAAATGGAACCGGTTATCAGAAGCACAAATTTACTCAGTTTTGATATAAGTGCTATTAAACACAGCGACAGCCCTGCTGGCAGCGAAAGCCCTAACGGTTTTTCTGGCGAAGAAGCCTGCGTACTTACCAGGTTTGCGGGCATGAGCAACAAGGTAAACAGTTTTGGCATTTACGGCTATCAACCACAGTTAGATGAAAAAGAACTAACCGCCAAACAGATATCGCAAATGCTTTGGTATTTTATTGACGGCAAAAGCCGTGGTAAACAGGAAGCTAGCATTGAAGACCGTGACTATTTTAATGAATACCATACCAGTTTTACAGAAGTTGAATCTACTTTTCTGCAAAGTAAAAAAACAGGCCGCTGGTGGATGCAACTGCCTAATAAAAAATTTATACCCTGCAGTTATACCGATTATGTGCATGCCAGCCAGAATGAAATACCTGAGCGTTGGTTGAGGGCGCAAGAGAGAGACTAATCCCAATGTACAAATATGCGAATGAAATAGCCTATAAGTATGTACACTGAATCCGTTTTAGCTGCCTGTTTTACCAACGGAACATCTAATCCAGTTCAGGGCTCCTACCCGACTAAATAA
>JBBKXU010000060.1:0-5020 GCA_037969645.1 Ferruginibacter sp.
GAACCTACTGCAGGACTGGATCCTGTTTCATCGGAAATACTGAAAGAAAAAATTATTGCGGAAAAGAATAAAGGAAAACTGGTTTTAATAACATCGCATATTTTAAGTGAACTGGATGACCTGATCACACAGGTTGTTTATATGCAGGACGGAAAACTATGTTTTCATAAGAGTATTACCGACTTAAGAGAAGATACCGGAGAAGAAAAATTGTCGAAAGCCATTGCGAATGTGATGTTGGGTGGATAAAAATATAAGTACATGAAAAAAATTGTAAAATATGTAATCATAGATATCCTGCGTAATAAAATTATGCTGGCCTACGCTGCATTTTTATTGCTGATATCATTAAGCATTTTCAACCTCGAAGATAATTCGGCCAAAGGCCTGTTAAGTTTACTGAATATCATTTTGATCATTGTGCCGTTGGTTAGTTTATTATTCTCGGCCATCTATGTTTATAACAGCTCCGAGTTTTTAGAGTTATTGGTTAGTCAGCCTTTGAAAAGGAGAACGATCTGGCTTAGTATTTTTTCCGGTCTTGCAAGTTCCATGGCATTTGCATTTTTGATTGGCGCCGGTGTTCCCATACTGCTGTATGAGGCTACCCCAACGGGTTTTATGATGCTGGGCACGGGATTGTTATTATCGGTAATCTTTGTTGCCATCGCCATGCTGGCCGCTGTGATGGCCAGGGATAAAGCAAAAGGAATTGGCGTAGTTATTTTATTATGGCTTTACTTCTCCATCATTTTTGATGGACTTGTATTGTTTATATTGTTTCAATTCGCTGATTATCCTTTAGAAAAAATGATGGTTGGTGTCGCTGCTTTTAACCCTATTGACTTGAGCAGAATATTAATCTTATTAAAAATGGATGTATCCGCCTTAATGGGTTATACAGGCGCTATATTTAAAGATTTCTTTGGTACCCAAATGGGATTGATCATATCCTTTTTGGTATTATTTACCTGGGCGGTGATTCCAACCTGGTTATCTTTAAGAAGATTTAATCACAAAGATTTATAGTTATGCAAAGACATGAAGCAATCGCACCATTATCACGGGATCATCATGCATCCTTGATACTTGCACAATTATTAAAAAGGAATGCACCCGTGTACCGTGAACTGCCCGAAAGTGCAAAAGACAAAGCTGTATATGCCCGACAGCAATTTGAAGAACATATCAAAAAGCATTTTCAGCAGGAAGAAACGATGCTGGAGAAAGTAAAAGATTGTCACGTCGAGGTAGATATGCTTGCAAAAGAAATCAGGGCTGAACACAAAGAGTTGGTTGATTTGTTTCAAGCGCTTCAATCCTCAACAGATGTAGTAGATACTATGGATACACTTGCTAATAAGCTGGAACAACATATACGCAAAGAAGAAAGGATTTTATTTCCTTTATTGCAGCAGCATTGCAGCGAAGAGACATTACAGGAAATTCATGAGTTGCTGCATTAAATTATTTTATGAAAAAAGATATAGCAACAAGGCAGGATATAGAACAGTTGGTAGATGTCTTCTATACTAAGATAAGAGCCGATGAGATGATTGGCTTTATATTTTCGGATATAGCCAAAGTGAACTGGGAAAAACACATGCCCATCATGTACGATTTTTTCGAGAACATGCTTTTTTATACCGGCAATTACATCGGCAATCCCATGGAACTGCATAAGCATGTAAATAGACTGTTTCCTTTAACCGACGAGCATTTTACCAGATGGCTATCGTTATTCAATGCCGCCACAGATGATTTATTTACCGGAGATATGGCTATACTGGTGAAGCAACGGGCAAAAAGTATTGCTACGGTAATGCAGATAAAAATATTTTCAGATAAGCCGGTAAATTAAGATAAGCAGGAAAATAGCAAACAGCACCGAGTAAATTTGTTTGTTGTAAGTTGCCAGCCACTCGGGTAAATAAATATCAAAATTGTTTTTTGTAGAAGCAGAATATCTTCTGGCTACAATAGTAAGCGGACATTTCATTTTAAATACCAACAACACAATCGTTTCAAGTACGATAAAACCGATACCAACCCAAAGCCATATATCAATCCTGTTGGTTATAACTGCGTAAAACAAGTAACCCATAACCGCGTTAAAGAACAACCATATCAAGGTATGTATAGTTTTTAAAGCTATCAATACCGATTTATTTGAATGAGGCTGCTTGCTCATGATTTTACATTATGTTATAAATGCCTATCAAAAAAGCACCAGCAAATGCCGGCGCCTTTTCTTCATCTTAAGTATAGCCATTTATTTTGAAGGGGGTAACAGAACGCCGTCTATCACATGAACAATTCCGTTGGCAGCTGGTATAGATGCAATTATTTTTGCAGTTCCATTTACATATATGCCATCTGCTTTAACGGTAATCGTAATATTACCACCATCAACCTGTCCAATAGATCGTCCATCTGTAAGCATTTCGGGTTTAAAAACACCCAGGGAAACGTGGTATTGAAGAATGGTAGTCAAGTCATCTATCTTTTCAGGTTTTAGTAAACCTTCAACGGTGCCCGCAGGTAACTTATCAAAAGCTGTATTGGTAGGTGCAAAAACGGTAAAGGGCCCTGCATTGCTTAATGCATCAACCAACTCGGCAGCTTTAACAGCGGTAACCAAAGTAGTGTGATCCTTACTGCCAACTGCTACCTGTACCACATTTTTTGCCGACATGTCATCCTGCACACCAGACTGCCCGGTATTTGAACTGTTATCGGGTGTAGAAGCAGCCGACGCTGTGTTTGTCTGCTCACCATTATTGCAAGACATCGCAAATAGCATTACAGAAGCAACGGCCATCAGTTTTAGTTTGTTTCTCATTTTTTATTTTTTAACTGTGAAATATGTTTACGGTTCAAATTTAATTAGCAGTTACAGACCAGTTTATGACTGTAATCACAAATGGCTCAAATGTGATTAGAATCATTTCAACAGGTAAGTTTTAAAACTGCCTTCTTCTCTATGAGTTGGTAATACATGATATCAATCACCTGTTTTGTGGCGGGTAATCAGTATAAATGAAGCATTTTGGATTTAAATTTGGTACAGAAAAGTAAAATATAATTTTATGAAAAAATTAATAATAGCGCTGGATGGACAGCACTTTCCAAAAGGTGCATTTGAATTTGTAACAAACGTCAATTCAGAAAACAAGTTGTTACTGGCTGGAGTTTTTTTAAGTCCTGTTGACTATTCAAAAATGATGGCCTATTCCGGCATGGAAGGTATTGCGTTGATGCCTGATTGGATGATGCGGAATGAGGAAGACATACCTGTGGCAAAAAATATTAGCCTTTTTAAAGAACGCTGTACAGCCGAAGGAATTGAATTTAGAATACATAAGGATACCGACCTAATGGCGGTATCTTCTTTAATTGAGGAAACCCGTTTTGCCGACGCATTGCTCATCAGCAGCGATTTATTTTATGCAAATGTATCCAAAGAGCAACCTAATTTTTACTTGGAAGAAGTTTTAAAAAAATCGGAATGCCCGGTTATGCTGGTGCCCGAAAATTATGAAGAGCCCGGCCAGGTAATTTTAACCTACGATGGCAATGAGTCTTCCGTATTTGCTATCAAGCAGTTTGCCTATGTTTTTCCCGAACTGGCTAAAAAGGAAACCGTGCTTTTATCCATAACAGATCATGAAGATGATTTGCCCGAATACAGCTTAATCACCGAACTAGTTTCCCGGCATTACCCCAAATTGAAAATTCAAAATCTGCATCTTAAGCATAAGAAAGATTTTGGGGAGTGGATGTCTGCCAAGCCAAACAGCTATATCGTAATGGGCGCTTTTTCCCGTTCCCTTTTTTCGCAATTGTTTAAGAAGAGTTTTGCAAGCGATTTGATCCATGATTTAAAAATGCCGTTGTTTATTTCGCATAAATAAATTGGGGTCATTTGTGGTCCAATTTTTCACTTTGAAGATGTATCCGCACCATTGGAGCTAAGGCGGAGAAAACAATAGCAGGAATTTCACAAAATTAACCTGTGAATCATGTAAATCAATTAAAAAACTCTGTAATAAATCTGCCATAGTATAAGCTAACATTGTTTGATGAAAAAAATACTCATTATCAACGGGCATCCCGATAAAGAAAGTTTTTGTTTTGCTCTAGCAGAAAGCTATAAAAAAGGTGCCGATACCAATGGAACTGAATGCAAATTGGTTCATTTGATTGATTTAAAATTTAACCCGATTCTTACCTACGGCTACCGGGTTGTTTCGGAACTGGAGCCGGACTTGCTTAAAATACAAGAAGACGTTTTACAAGCCCACCATTTGGTTTTTGTTTATCCAACCTGGTGGGGAACCTACCCGGCTTTATTAAAAGGCTTTATCGACCGGGTTTTTCTACCTGGTTTTGCATTTAAGTATCATAAAAATTCACCTTTCTGGGATAAACTTTTAAAAGGAAAAACGGCTCGATTAATAGTTACCATGGATGCACCCAAGTGGTACTATTGGTTGATGTATAGAAGCGCCGGACACAATGCCATGAAAAGAGCCATACTTGGGTATTGCGGCATCAAACCCGTAAAGATTACCTCCTTTGCTCCAGTGAAATCGTCGAGCGATGTAGAAAGGAAAAAATGGATTGACGAAATAGAAGCGTTAGGCAAAAATCTAAAATGAGTTTAGCCATTCGCCGCTATTCGTGTAGTCATGAACGAAGGAGGAGGTAATAAAAGTTAGATAACAATTCACGATAAAAAATATTTTATGCAAAAAATTCTTGTTACTACCGATTTTTCTGACAAATCAAAAGCTGGTTTGCTTTTTGCCATACAGTTGGCTTCGCAAAATAAGTGTGAACTTACTTTTTTTCATGTCTATCACGTTTCAATACCTACTGCATGGAACTTCACAAGGATTGAAGAATATGAAAAGGAACAGGCAAATATAATTCTGGACAAGTTAAATACGTTTGTAGAGAAAATTTATAAAGGTTTAAACTTTCCAAAGTCAGTTAAAAACTGTGTAGTGAAAAGTTC
>JBBKXU010000061.1:0-10768 GCA_037969645.1 Ferruginibacter sp.
TTGGCAAATTCGTTCACAGCGTTTTCTAAAAGAGAAGAAGAGAATATCATGTGGTAAAGGTAATTGATAATGGGGTAATGGATAATTGATAATTCTTCAAATTCTATGCAGTTGGAAGTATAGAATAGTGCAATAAACCGAGGACATTATCCATTATCAATTAAAAAATTATCCATTAAAGCTTTATGTCTCTTTCATTATCCCAATTTGCCCGTACTGCTAGTTTTTGTGTAAGCGTAATGGCTTTTTCGGGCTGTAGTTTTTTGGAATAGTCGCCGGGGTCCCATTGGCCATTATTGTTATCATCAAATAAAATACGGAGATTATACTCGCCGGGGTTTACAAATTTATTGCTCCATTCTAAAGAAGTGAGCGGATAACTTTTTCTGATTTCTTCGCCCTGCACAAATTGTAAAACGGGGTGTTTAGTTAAATCAAGATTGCTGAAACGTAAAACCACGTTTCCATAATCGGATTGTTGCTTGGCAGCAAAACGAATGGTATCGGTTTTGGCAAGGCGGTTATCGGCTGAGTCGCTAACGGCAGTAGTATCCATAATTAGACGATATTCCGCTGCTTCCTGCCACTTGGTAGATAATGTAATTTTTGTACGGTTACTGTCAATCGTCCAGGCTGCTGCTGGTATTGGTTTATAATTACTGTCTCTTAAAATTAACAGGGCAGGATTGAAATCTTTTAAAGGGCCATTAAAATTTATTTCAAAAGGGCTTAGCAAATCCTGGCTTAGAGAGCTGGAGGCTAAGGAGTAAACAAGTCTTTTGTTTTTTACAGGTGATTTTGCTGTTCTGGCACCAACGCTTTCTTTCTCCAGGGCGGATGCATATAAAATTACCGGCTCTGTTTTTTCCGACACAGTAACTGCCGCATCAGCAAAAGCGAATATTTCTTTTTTTGAGTTATAAGTTTTACTGCCATCGCCATCTTTTAATGCATACACATTAAAGCTGCCCGCAGGTAAATTTACAAAACTAAAACTGCCATCACCTTTAAGCCTGGCCACATAATCGGGTTTTCTTTTTTGCACGGCAGAGTCATCTGCATTGCGATAGAGCATAGCAATTAAAGTGCTGTCGGTTTTGCCGGTTTCGGCTATAATAATATTACCGTTCAGCATTAATGTATCTATCTGGCTGCCTGTAGAAAATACATAGACGAAATCTTTTAGAGGGTTGCCCTCATTAATGTCAACAATGGCACTGCCAAAATTGATGCTGTAAGTTGTATTAGGCTGTAAAGTATCTTTTAGTTTTATTGTAACTGTTTTCAATTTAAAATCAACCGATGGCGATATTTTCGGAAGAGGAGATATTAGCACATTGGTTTGGGCTTCCTTCAGTTCAACATATTCATCAAAAGTTAAAGTGATTTTATTGCTGCTAACATTGATGCTATTGGGTTTCGGTGAAGCATTCGTTAGCCTTGGCGGGATACTGTCTCTTGGTCCGCCGGTGGGCATACCTATTTGTCCGCAACCTACATTGGTTACGGCAAGTGCATATAAAATGGAAACAATAAAAAGCGTAAAAACTATATGGGTTGATCTCATTGTGCTGATAAAAATACAAACTTAACTTCTTTGCTCTGTTTTGAAATCATAAAAATTGCTAAATCTGTTAAACAGCATCTTCTACTTCCAGATCATGCAGGGCCACTGCCAGCTTATTATTCTTTACAAAATTGCACCAATGGCAATCTTCTTTGCCGCAGCCGGTATAAAAATCACGGTCCTGTATTTTATGCCATACTTCGGTAAGCTGTTGTTTAACCGTGTCCATGTCCTGCGGATTGATAACGATTTTTTCTTTGCGGTATTCGCCTTTTTTATCGGGCTCAATAAAATCAAATTCGGTGCTGATGACTTTCCAGTCTTTTTGTTCGTAGTTATCAACCAGTATTTTATAAAAAACAGCCTGTCGCCAATAGTCACCGCCGTTGGGGTCTTTATCCGATGGTGGTTTTGTTTTTGGGATGGCATTATCAATATTGCCAGATTTGTAATCTACCACATTTACTTCCTTGCCATTAAATTCAAGTTTGTCTAATTTTCCTTTTAATGGCACGCCGTTTACAACAATGCCTCTTATATTTCTTTCAACCGCTACAACCTTATTCCAGTTGCTGATGTATTTATCGTAATAATTTCGCAATACTTCATCGCCATATTCCATGCGCCGGTCAAAAGCTTCTTTGGTAAAATTTTCACGATGCTTGTGCATGTACCAGTTAAAGTCGGCCATCATTTCGTCTTTGGTAGGAAAGGTTTCTTTGCCACCGTCCTGCATTTTACGAAATAGCTTCTCTAAAGCATGATGAATAGCAGATCCAAATTCTGTTGCTTCGCTTTTACCCGATGGTATGCGGATAAGATTGCGGTAATAAAAATTAAGCGGACAATTTAAATAACTGTTGAGCGCTGTTACATTCATTACAAACTTATCCAGAATGGTAGTAATGAAGTCTTCTTCGGCCTGCTCAATCTCTGGCGCCTGTGCAGTAAAATGCAGCAATTCAAATTCCATTTGCTGCTCTTCAGTCAAGATTATTTTTTCAACAGGTAAATTATGCTCTTCTTGTATTTCGGCGATAAACATTGATGGTTCCAGCTCTTTACCATCGTTTTTAAATTTTGCGTAAGAGATGTACAAATGTTTTTCGGCACGGGTGAGTGCAACATAAAACAGGCGGCGTAATTCTTCATCATCGGCGGGTTTGGGCTGTGAGGTGAACATCGTATCCGGAAATTTATATCCACCACCTGGTTTTCTTTTCTTCTCCCAAAAATTTGCATTTACACCAGCAAAGAAAACATATTCAAACTCCAAACCCTTGCTGCCATGGCCTGTAAGCAGGTTCACGCCTTTATCGGTACCGGCCACTTTATTCATGGGTAAGGCAATGCCTTCTTTTTCCATCAGGTCGAATGTGGCAATGAGTTCTTTAAGATTTAATAAGGGGTTTCTGCTTGTTTCGTCTTTAATAAAATCAAACAAGGCCGTAAGTAACTGCATTAAAGCAATTTTGTCAGCGCTTTGCATGATGTAGTTTAATACACCAGCTTGTTGAATAATGTGCTCAAATAGTTCCTGTAAAGTAATATTGGACACATCTGTAATCAGCTTTTCAATCATAAAGCTGAATCTTTTCATTTCCTCGTTCATTCCTGTATCAAATAAATTCTGGGCAGGTTTATTTGCCTTATCTGATAACTGTTTTCGGATGGAGGTTTGTTCCGACTTGTATCTCAGCGTGTTTGTTTCAACAGTAATTTTAGCAATTTCAATAGCCGGAATTTTATAAAAATCAAAATGTAAAATTTCAAACAGCATTTCATCGCCACCATAAGGAATATCATGCTCGGCATTGAGGTAACGGAGTATCTGTACAATCTTATTGGTAAAAGGCTGTACCAAAACATCAATGCTCCGTTTGCTGTACACCGGAATATTTTTTAAACGGAAATAAGTGGCCAACTCTTCGCCGTATTTATTTTCTTTATAAATAATGGCAATTCTGCCGGGTTCAATATTTTGTTCAAGTAAAACGGCAACTCGATTTGTAATATCGGCCATTTCATCTTTGGCAGAATTGTATTCATGCAGAACTGGATTGTTTTTTAATTCGATCAATTCTTTTCGGGAGCTTACCAAATCCTTACTTAAACCTTCAATTTGTTTTACAAGCCTTTCCTCATTGCGGTTAATCAATGTTTTTGAAACATCCAGAATAGGTTGTGTGCTTCGGTAATTATTGGTCAGCACAACCGTCATCAAATCTTTGGTATAGCGGTTTGCAAACTCCAGCATATTTTCCACGTTTGCACCCTGGAAACGGTAAATACTCTGGTCATCATCGCCCACTACAAACACATTGGGCTTATCCCAATAATTAATGAGTAGCTGAACGAGTTTGTTCTGTGTACCGCTGGTATCCTGGTATTCATCAACCAACAGGTATTGGAATTTTTCCTGGTAGTTGGCGAGTGTATTTTTGTTTTCTTCAAAAACATTGATTACCCAGTTAATCATGTCATCAAAATCGTAGCGGTTTCTTTTCCGCATCAGAGTTTGGAAATTGGCAAACTCATGCACAGCAGCCCGCAGCTTTTCCATCTTTTCGTTTTCTTCCTCAATCTTATCGGTACGTACATCGCCTTTTACAAATTCTTTTACTTTTCGTTTGGCGACATATTCATCCCGGTTGGGCAAATCATTTATATAAGCATCAATTTTTTCATTAATAAATTCAGCAGTCCAGCCTTCTCTTTTCATGGAAGAAAATAAATTACGGAGATTGTTAATCTCGTAATAAACATCGCCACGGTATCTTTTTAAGGGATGGCCTTTGGCGAATGCGTCAATCAATTGTTTAAACAGTTCAATACTCTCCAGTTCCGACACTGCATCCAGGGAATTTTTTTCAAACAGGTTCAGGTTATCCTGTATCACATCGTTACAAAAAGCATGGAAAGTGTAAATGTTTACTTTATATGCATCGGCGCCAATAAATTGCTGCAAACGTTTACGCATGGCAATAGTGCCGGCATCGGTGTAGGTAAGGCAGAGAATATTTTCGGGCAGCGCATCGGTATCTAATAATATTTTTCCAATACGTGCTGCCAGTATTTGTGTTTTGCCGGTACCGGGCCCTGCAATAACCATCACAGGCCCTTCGATGGTGTCAACGGCACGGCGCTGCTCATTATTTAATTTTTTATATTCTTCAGCAAATTTAGTTTGTAATATTTCACGGTAGTGGCGCATTAGCCAAAGATACCGGAAAGCATATATTTGATACAGAATTTGGCGAACAAAATAATGCAGTAAATGTTAAATGGGCTATGAGTAAAGTATATTCAATTAAAACGGTACAACAAATCCCAATTAGCCTTAGCGAGGCTTGGAGTTTTTTTAGTAATCCTGCTAACCTTTCAACAATTACGCCCGATAATATGGGGTTTAAAACTATTTCTAAGCATCATGGCGATATAATGTACGCAGGTCAGCTAATCGAGTATAAAGTTAGTCCTGTTTTGGGTATACCCTTATATTGGATGACAGAAATTATACAGGTGGATGACGAGAAATATTTTGTAGATGAGCAACGTTATGGTCCTTACAGCATGTGGCATCATCAGCATCATTTTAAAGAAATTGAAGGAGGCGTGGAGATGACGGATATTGTACATTACAAACTGCCGCTCTGGTTTTTAGGAGATATAGCAAATACGTTGTTTGTAAAAAAACAGCTGAAGGGTATTTTTGATTACCGGATTAAAAAAGTGGAAGAGTTGTTTGGTATTATGGAACGCTGATGACACAGGTTGAACGGATAAAACGGATAATAATCTGTGATTAATCCGTGTTCTATCCTAACCCGGCATACGGGTGATATACTTCTCAATCTGCTTTATCTGATCCACAATTTGAGGTGTGGTAGGTTTAAACGCTTTTGCTTTCTTAAAAAAATCTTTGGCTGCTCTAAACTCTCTTTTATTCATCATAATTGAACAAAGTTGTAAATAAGCAGCAGCATTATTTTCATTATCGGGTAAACCGGCTCTAATAGCTTGGCGAATTAAACTCTCGGCCTGCTTAACATCTCCTTTCTGCATCATCAACATACCCAGTTGCAGTTTGTTTGGCCCCTCGGCTTGTTTGGTAAGTGCGCCACCGCCAAGTGCAAGACTTTTTCTCATATTCTTCTCCGCACTGTCAAAATTCTGGTCAACCATATCCAGATTACCTTTTATTGTAAAATAAACCGAACGAACGGGCTTAATTAAAATAGCCGGAAACCAAATAGAATTAACCACTTTTTTAGCACCTTCCATATCGCCTTCTTCCATATAAGATTGTATCAGCCTCATTGGTCCAAATAAGAAATGACCAACAATAGCTATAACAGCAAGTAAGTACAATACAAACGATGGCCAAAAACCAGCTTGTAAATGTGTAAAAATAGCAAGGCCAATTAAAGCTATTCCAATCCACAATCTATATTTAATAAGTACATTCAGCCACTTCATAATCTTAAAATTTAGGGTGGCAAAGATAAGGATAGGAGTGGAGAGTTGAAAGTTATAAGTTAGGACTGCTAATAGATGGGAAACATATATAATCTATCATTATTGAAGTGTAAAACTGATAATTGCTTACTTTTGCCCTCCAAATTTCGACATTCTTATTTTCGAAATTGTTTGGCCCCGTAGTTCAATGGATAGAATAGAAGTTTCCTAAACTTTAGATCCAAGTTCGATTCTTGGCGGGGCTACCAAATCGGGCTTCAGTTTTGAAGCCCGATTTACTTTTCAGTATTCTTGTCGGCTACTGCTGACCTGTAAGTAATTATCGGAATCTCCGTCTGTATCAACATATACCTGCACAAATTGTTATTTTTAACCCGATGAAGAAACAAAAAATGAAATTGTGGAAGAAGCTATTGCTATATTCCGGTTTGTTAATCGGGGTATATTTAGTGGCGGGTTTTATTTCTACCATGCCAATTGTAAAAACAAATACTGAAGTAATGCCAGATACAGCTATACTTAAACTTTCGGGCGATCTGTTATATCATGTTAAAACTGAAAAGCCAACCGACAGTATTGAATTAAGCGTGTTAAAACTTGATATGCAGCAATTGGTTGCCGGGTTAAACAACGATAATGCCATTAAAACATTCTGGATAAATATATACAATGCCTGGTACCAGATTTTGGCGGTAAGGGAAAAGCAGACGAGGCCAGAAATATTTACCGCTAAACTGATTTCCATTGCTGGTAAAAAGTTTAGCCTGGATGATATTGAACACGGCATACTACGTAAATACCGCTGGAAGTATAGCATGGGCTATTTACCAAAATTCTTTCCCGGAAAATTAATAAAGCAGCTGGCGGTTTCAAAAATTGACTACCGCATTCACTTTGCATTGAACTGCGGCGCTAAAAGTTGTCCGCCTATTGCATTTTATTCTTATGCTGATATTGACAATCAGTTGAGCCTTGCCAGCAAATCTTTTCTCGATTCAGAAACAGACTTTGACGATGCAAGGAAAGAAGTCAGTGTTACCAAAATCATGGACTGGTTCAGAGCTGATTTTAACGGCAAGAAAGGTATCAGGCGAATAATTAATCAGGTATTGCAAAAAGATGTTAGTGATTATACGATTAAATTCAAACCATATAGCTGGGATGCTGCATTACATAATTTCGAATAGAAAAAGTAAATTCATAGTTAAGCTGGTAAATGAAAACTATAATGCATAGTATGCCGACGCACCCAGCAGCCATATACCTCCTTCACCCACTTCTTTGCCTTTTGTTTTTATATTAATCTCTGTGCCGCCACCGGCGGTAAACAAAAAATGCAGCCTTTTACTATCAGATCCAATCCGGTAGCCCAATTCGGCTGTTGGTTGAAAAATGGTAATTTTTGTTTGCCCTGCTGTAGCCAACGGCGTTCCTGTCTTATTCTTCCAGTCAATCTTCATGCCCCAAAGGTCTACCCTGGCGCCTATAAAAAACGAATTTTTATCTGGCGTAAATATAAATCGGTAACCCAATGAGCCCCCATAACCAGTGCCTTTTTCATTATCATTTTTTCCAAAATCGTGGCGGTTGGCAATATTTGTAGCAGTGCGAACATGAACAATATGCCTCGGTGCAAGCTTATAACTGGCTACCAGGCCAATTATCCAACCGGCAGGGTACCATTGCACTTCCATACCCACGCTTATTTTTTTTACAAGATTTGTATTCTCTTGTGCAGAAGTGCAACCAGCGAATAAAATAAATACGAATAGAATAATTAATGATCTCATTGATGTTTCATTTAATTTACTATTAAGATACTAAAACAGAATCATATTGTGTTAAATAGTATTGCGCCGTCTATTATTGCATGGATCGTCTAATCGTTTTTTGAAGCATAGGAACTATATCTGTTTCAAACCAGGGGTTTTTCTTTTGCCATATTTTATTGCGGGGCGATGGATGAACAAGCGGCAGAAAATCTGGCAAATAGGCCTTGTAATTTTTTACCGTTTCGGTAAGTGTTGGCTTTAATTTTTTGGCCAGATAATATTTTTGAGCATATTGGCCAATAAGAATAATGAGTTTTACCTTTTTCATTTTTGATAAGACAGGTTGATGCCATAAGGGTGCACACTCTTGTCTTGGTGGCAGATCGCCGCTGTTGCCTTTACCGGGATAACAAAAGCCCATTGGTAACAGGGCAAATAATTCGTCATTATAAAACTGTTCTTTGGATACGCCTAACCACCTTCTTAGTTCATTACCACTAAGGTCATCCCAAGGGATACCGCTGTTTTGCACTTTCTGCCCCGGAGCCTGCCCAACAACTATAATTTTAGAATGAATGCTGGCCTGTAAGATAGGCCGTGGCTTGTTTGGCAAAAACTTTTTGCAAACGGTGCAGGCTCTTATTTCTTTTAAAAGTTTTTCCATCTTTCAAAAAAATTAATTTAATGTTTTAAGAACAACGTACACATTTAGTACTGCCCGGCATTATCTTTAACCGGCCCAGTGGGATTTCTCCTTTACATTTGGTGCAGATACCAAAATCAACATCATCAATCTTTTCCGCAGCGGTTAAAAGTCCTTTTAATTTTTCTTCGGCAGTACGCAAAGCCGCTTCCATTACCGATTTGTTGTTGATGGCATCCATACGGCTGATGCGGCCAATGGCAACATCAGGCGCTACAGGCTTTGTAAGCTCTTTGTATTCGGCAATAGCTTCCTCAGTCGTTTTTATTTTACGATCAATGGTTGTTTTTAATTCCTGTCTTTCTGCTGCTGTCATACTTTGTCAATCACCAATTTATAATGAGGATCTTCTAATAAATTTACTTCAATTATATCTTCCGCATTTTTTAGCAGCAATCTGCAGTCATCACTTAAATGTCGCAGGTGTAACTTTTTACCGGCTGCACGGTATCTTTCTGTCAATTTATTCAATGCTTCAATGGCGCTCATATCTACCACACGGCTATCTTTAAAATCAATGATTACTTCTTCGGGGTCGTTGGGTAAATCAAACTTTTCATTAAAAGCTGTAATGGAACCAAAGAACAATGGTCCAAAGATTTCATAATGTTTTACACCTTGTTCATCCGTATATTTTTTTGCACGAATGCGTTTTGCATTTTCCCATGCAAAAACTAATGCTGATAAAATTACGCCTACCAAAACGGCCAGCGCAAGGTTATGTAGCAATACCGTTATCGCTGCTACTAAAATACCTACAAAAATATCATGTCTTGGCATTTTGCCAATCATGCTGATACTTGCCCACTCAAATGTGCCAATGGCTACCATTACCATTACCCCGGTTAAAGCCGCCATGGGCAGGCGTTCTATCAACGATGAGCCATACATAATAAAAACTAAAAGCATCACCGATGCTACAATGCCCGACAGTCTTGCCCTTGCTCCCGATGAAATATTGATCAGACTTTGACCGATCATGGCACAACCACCCATACCTGAGAAAAAGCCCGTTACAATATTTGCGGCACCTTGCGCTACCGCTTCTTTATTGCCGCGGCCACGGGTTTGTGTTATTTCATCAACAAGATTAAGCGTAAGTAAACTTTCAATCAAACCAACACCAGCAACAATTAGTGCGTAGGGGAAAATGATCTGCAATGTTTCTATTGTATAAGGAACATCAGCAATATGAAAAGGCGGAAAACCGCCTTTGATGGAGGCAATGTCACCAACTGTTCTGGTGTCAATATTAAAACCAATAACAATTGCTGAAATAACCAGAATGGCAACCAAAGAAGAGGGAACCAGTTTGGTTAACTTGGGTAGACCCCAGATAATGAGCATGGTTAATAAAACCAGACCGAGCATCATGTACAAAGAAGAACCGGTCATCCATTGTTCAATACCATTTATGTCTTTTGCTTTAAACTGCACCAACTGGCTCATAAAAATCACAATGGCCAAGCCATTCACAAATCCAAACATAACGGGATGCGGTACCAAACGAATAAATTTTCCCAGGCGTAAAAAGCCAGCAAGCATTTGTATAACGCCGGCTAAAACCACAGCAGCGAAAATATACTCAACCCCATGCGATTTTGCTAATGCAACAATTACCACAGCCACAGCGCCGGTGGCGCCGGAGATCATGCCAGGCCTGCCGCCAAAAATTGATGTGATCAATCCAATTGAAAATGCCGCATATAATCCTGTTAAGGGAGATAAGCCGGCGATTAATGCAAAGGCCACGGCTTCGGGTATTAATGCAAGTGCAACGGTAAGTCCCGATAAGATTTCATTTTTATATTCTACTTTCTGTGTAAAATCAAAAATCTTTAGATAAGCTCTCATGTATTCCTTTAATTAGTTTTTTTAAGTCTGACTGCGCTGAAAAACTGGTATTCATTATCTTTAAACAGGCGGCAAAGGTAAGGTTTGAAGCTATCTTGGCTTTGCATCAACAATCAAACACATATATAAACAAAATGTTAAAGCAGTTGTTTGTTTGTAAGGATTAGATAATCTTGCAGTCTTAAAAAGAAAAACATGAACAAAAGAATACTGATTACCGGCGCATTGATTGTTGTAGTAGCACTTGTTTTTGCTTGTTTACCAAAATCGGAGAACAAGGATGAGGCAGCTGCAAAACTGATTATGCAAAAAACTGAATCAACAACAGGGACGGAGAAAGGCATTCAGTTTCTGGAAGAAAACTGGACTAAAGCTTTGGCCGAGGCAAAAAAG
>JBBKXU010000062.1:0-3093 GCA_037969645.1 Ferruginibacter sp.
GGCATCCACCACCTGTTGCATATTTGCCGGTAAACTGTTTTCGGTCCAGGGGTGTTTACGGTTAAAAACATGATCGCCATCTGTTATAAATAATTGTGCCGATGGCTGCCAGTTTTTTAGAGCCTTCGCTTTTTCTACCGGTACAGCACTATCATCTTTTCCATGGCAAATTAATACAGGAATTTGTAGTTGCTTAATTGCTTTTTCAATATTCAACCTGTCAGTATTCTGATTGTAATCTTCGTACAATTGGTAATACATAGGCATTTGTTGTTTAGTGCGGCTGTTGTTATAATAGGCAACACTGGTTTCTTTCCATTCCTGCATTTTATCTGCAGGCCAGCTGCCCCAAGGTGTTTTACATTCGCTGATTGCCGCCCAGGTGATTAATTTCTTTATCCGTATATCTGTCGCTGCATGGAGTATGATGATACCTCCGCCCATGCTATGACCAATCAAAGAAATATTATTATTATCTGTTACCTGCTGATAAGGATTCTGTATATCACAAATCCAATCAACAACCTGTTTAAGATCATACAATTGTTTGGTATAATTATTATTTCCAAATGCTTCCAGGTTGCCAAACTCTTCGGGATTTTCCGGTGTGGTGCCGTTATGAGAAAAATTAAATTTAATAAACGCAAATCCGGCAGCTGCAAATTGTTCGGCAATCAAATCAAAATTACCCCAGTCTTTAAATCCATTAAAGCCGTGTGCATAAATTACAACCGGCTTTTTCTTCTTTTCATCATTAAAAAAAATATCGATCAGGATGGGCAAATTACTGGCACCAGGTATGCTGATATTTTTTTTGGAAGGCATGTGTTTAAAATTACAACTTTTTTGGCTGCCGTTTCCGGTTATAATCCTGCATGTTAAGCCAGATACTTAGTACAAAACTAATAATAAAAAAAAGTACTGTACAATTATCTACAAGTTGTTTATTCAGGTTTGCCCCGGTTAATTTAAGAATCAGAAAATGAATATAGGATCTCGATTGGTCATGAAAACCAAGCTGTTCCCTCACCGCCCAATGCCAGTCGGTACAAAAGCAATAACCCCATCCGTACCATGCGCCAACCACAAACCAGGAGAAGGCCGTAAGGAGCATAGCGAACAAATGTAACTTCCTTGTTTTTGTAAAAACCCAACCGGTTATATTAAACAGGGTAAACAATGTGTGAAACACAAAGAAAAAAATATTAAGGAAACTGTAAAACATGGAGCGTAAAATCTAATAATTTAAAACGATGATGAATTCAGCAAATTCTCCTTCAGTTGATTCTACCAGTAAATTCCCCTGGTGTGCTTTAATAATATCATAGCTTAATGATAATCCCAGTCCGGTACTTCCGCCCGTGGGTTTCGTGGTGAAAAACGGCTGAAAGACCTTACCTATAGACTTTTCAGGAATGCCCATGCCATTATCTCTGATGGTAATGTATGCATGCTTACCGTCCATCTTGGTAGTTATAAATAAAGTGGCTTCATAAGTTGAACTTAAAGCTGCCTGTTGTTCATTTTTAATTTTTTCATTAAGTGAATACAATGCATTGTTGAACAGATTGACCAGTATACGTCCGATATCTTGCGGAACTACCTGAATTTCTTTTATGCTTTCATCATAAGCTGTTTTAACAGCGCAGTTAAACAATTTGTTTTTAGATCTGAATCCATAGAAACTCAATTTAAAATATTCATCAACCAGGTTATTCAGGTTGGTAAACTCCATGGCACCGGTAGATGTTTGCGAATGCTGTAACATGTTTTTTACAATGCCATCTGCACGTTTTCCATGCAGGTGTATTTTGTCCAGGTTGTCCGAAAGGTCGTCTATGATCGGATTAATATCAGAGGTTAATTGCTCGGGCAATTTTTCCTGAGCCAGCCTGTCTTTTATTTCGGATAAAAGTTCTGTATTTATTTCTGCAAAATTATTTACAAAATTCAGCGGGTTTTGAATTTCATGTGCTATTCCTGCCGTTAACTCTCCCAAAGAAGCCATTTTCTCTCTTTGTATTAACTGCAGCTGGCTGGCTTTAAGCTCTGTTAGGGTACTTTCCAGGGTTTCTTTTTGCTGTGTGATCTCTGTTGTTCGTTCAATAACCCGTTGCTCAAGCATGGTGTTTTGTTGTATTAGAGCCTGTTGCTGTTCTTCCTGCATGGCCTGCAAGTCTTTATGGTATTTTAGTTTTTTGCGCTGATGCGATATAAAAGCAATGAGGAAGCTGCTGAAAAGCAGCACCATGGCAGATATCCCAATGATAACCCTAGTTTGTATACTGATTTCTAAAAGGACCATAAAAAGCTTTGGTTAGAAAGATACAAAAAATGATAAAAGCAATATTGTGTACGTTCCAGATATTTTCAGCCAATGTCGGACTAACCGTAATCATAGGCAGGTAAAATAGAAAAACAAAAAAATTAATTGCCACATAAATACTGAGTCCGGTGGTTACCCAAAAATCGGGTCCGTCAAAAATGATATTTTTATCATTTCTTAACACTGACAAATAATACAACATACAATAGGCCAGTAACAGGTATGCCTCTACAGTTAATAAGTTACCGCTGAATGAATTGTAATTAAAGAAGTTATCAATAAAGCTAAAATTAATAATGATGAATATTACTGAGAGCACGATCAGCCATTTTCTTACTTTATTAAATGCTTGCTGTGGCAGTAAAATAAAAAACAGGCTGAAACATATAAACCGTACCAGTGAATGCATATTGTACAACGGATTATTGCTTTGAAGCCAATCGGGCAAAAATTCTTTATAATCGCCAATGATATCTATGGCCAGGTTTATTACAAGTGCCAGGCAAACATACCACACTACAGGCTTTAATATAACAGGCTGTTTTCGTTTAATAAGTAAAACGAATACAGGTATCAGCAGCGCCCAAACCTCCGACCAGTCAAGAATTGATTGTAATAAATTACCCATACCAGTTAATTCGTTTACAAAAATTAAACACTTGCTTTAAATAAATGGTGAAATGCTATGATGTCAGTAAAATACATATTATCTTTCATAGTTACCCAAATAAATGCAGCATTTCATAAAACACTAAAACAGACTAACA
>JBBKXU010000063.1:0-14058 GCA_037969645.1 Ferruginibacter sp.
ATTAAAGACAAAGAGGGGCGTTTTTTTCCGGGATTGGAATTGCTGATTAAAGGAAAAAATAACGATACCCTAGGTTATGCCCGCAATATGTTTGCGAATAAAGATGGCATTGGTATGGATGAATTTTCTTTTAGTAACCTGAAGCTTACTTTACGATTTAATAAAACGGTAAAACCCGGCGATGATTGTATTATTTATTTGAATTATTTTGATGAACAAAGCGCTAATAAACTGCAACTGGTATTTCCGGTGAAAATTGTATCGGCTAATCAACCATTGGATAATACCAATATGGTTTATACTTCAAAATCTTATACGGGGTATAATACGGCTTCTACCGGAGTTGCACTTAAGCACCCGGAAACATATCTGGACAGTATATATTTCCCCAAGCGTCTTTATCATAGTATCCGATTAGCGGAATTAGAAGGATTGACAACGGCAGAAGTGAATGCGGGTAATTATTTCATCTGGGTATTTGATGAAAATATGAATGAAATAGTTCCATTTAAATCGGGCACTCATTATGTGGCTAAAACAAAAAAGGATGTAGATAATATGGTGAATATTTTAATTCAGGTGCCGCTTGATCCTGCCAATAAGCTTAATAAAAATTACACCGTTCGTTATCGCTGGGAGAATAGGGAAACTAAAAAAATGATAGATGTGGTAAATCGGTTTGTGGATTGATTCACGCTTTTGGTAGTGTATTCTCTCCATGCTTTGGTTCCTGGCTCACGAACCATTGTTGCATGTTCTCATAGTTGAGCCAAGAAACGGGGCGTAGGAGACCTCTATTAATTGCATGGCTTCGGCAATTGAAAACACCGGATACAAAGTAATTTCACAAACAGTAGTTAACAAATAATGGAAAAAAGCGTCATACTTCAATCAGTTATCAGCTGCCCGGTTTGTGGACACAAACAAGAGGAGACAATGCCTACTGATGCCTGTCAGTTTTTTTACGAATGTACAAACTGCAAAACCAGACTAAAACCAAACGAAGGTGACTGTTGTGTATTTTGTAGTTATGGTTCTGTAAAATGTCCACCAATACAAGCTGGAACATCATGTTGTTGATACCGAAAAAAGGGTAGGCGGTTAACGTGAACTGGGTAAAAAAAGTGATGTTACCAGGAAACTTTCGGCTTTTAATTATACATTAGCCACTGCCTGCCAGAACAAAGGGATTAATTATACCACAGCTGATTAGGCCATCCTGTTGGCAGTTACTTTAAAACAAAATTAGAATTTATGAGAAATATTTTCATCAGTATAATCATTTGCTTGCTAATTTCTGCTTGTGGACAGACAAATTCGGGCTCTATCGTAACTGCTCAAAAAACGGATAGCTTGGTTATAAAAAAAGACAGTTCTCCTGTTATCAAAAGCACAATACAGCTTGACAGTATTGAGGCGACCAATAATGCCAGCGTAGTAGCGTCGGGTAACAGGGTAACAAAAGCATATGTCTCAAAAGAAGACAGTACGATTGACTTGAGAGCAGATATCAGGTTAGACCACCGGATTTTTGGATATGCTTCTCCGGATATTAAATCACAAAAGCTCTTATTGTTTTCAATATTTACAAATGACGTTGAAGAAAACCCATTCGGTTGTCATTTAGGTTCCTATTACGACACAGATGGGATGCAAAATATAAAACTTAAATACCTGGAGTCAGTTGGTCAATTCATCAAAGCAGTGGCTATTGAAAGTGCCACCAAATTCACTACGCTCTATTTTGAAAAGAAATGGATTGTTTTTGAATAATCATATTGCAATAGCCATGCCTTGGTTACAGGTTCACGAACCATTTTTGCCTGCTGACATAGGTATTCTGTTAGCAGGCTGCCGTTAGCGGGCATTAGTTCAAACTTTCAACAATTATTTATAAATTTAGGCTCGGCTTGCGAGGGCCCCAATTAATCGGGGAGCAACTATTGACTACTTCGCCAAGCCCCTAATCAATTAGAATGAAGCAGTTTATTTTATCTCTATGCATTCTTCTCAATTCATGTATGCAGCATGAAAGCTCAACCATTAACAAGCCGGATCAATTAGATGATGGAATTGAAACCTCTACATTAATAGATATTGGAATGGATGAAAAGCTGATTAATGCTATGCAGGACTCCATAACTGACGGCGGTTACCCCAACATTCACAGTGTATTAATCCTTTACAATAATAAACTGGTATATGAAAAATACTGGCCCGGTCATGATGAGAACAGGAGCACAAATTTTACCGGCCAAACAGTTCACCATCGGGATAGCCTTCATGATATGAGAAGTATCACAAAAAGTATTACCGGTACGGCAATAATGATAGCACTTGATCAAGGTAAGATCAAAAATCTGGACCAACTGCTTTTTGATTTTTTTCCGGAGTTCTCCAAATACGCGGAAGGAAAGAAGAAGGAAATAACTATAAGGCATTTATTGACTATGACCTCTGGCTTAAACTGGCACGAATCCTATAATGATTCATTAAAAAAGCAGGATGTATCCTATGCCCTGGATTATATATTGCGTCAACCGCTAGTTGAACAACCAGGATCAAAGTTTAGTTACAACAGCGGGAGCACACAATTGCTGGCACAGATTGTAGAAAAAGCTACCGGCATGGACATAGAAAAATTTACAGTAAAGCATTTATTTGATCCCCTTGGAATAAGTGATTTTAATTGGACCAAAGAAAAAAACGGCCTGATCAGCGCTTGGGCAGGTTTACGTATGCGATCGAGAGACATGGTAAAGTTTGGAATGCTTTACCTTAACAACGGAAAATGGAATGACAAACAGATTATATCAAGCCATTTGGTGAATGAATCGATGCGTACACATATTTACTCAGAAGAACCTTATGGTTATGGTTATCAGTTCTGGACACTGGTTGACAGTGTTCAAAATCAACAAGTTAAAACTGTTGAAGCCTCGGGCAACGGGGGACAAAAAATTGAAATGAACAAATCCAAAAATTTACTCCTTATTATCACCGCAGGTAACTATAATGTGCATGATTTGCAGAAGACTCCGTATGATCTGTACCTTGATTTTGTTTATCCGGCCGTTCTTAAATGAGCTGCTTTTGAACTTCATTTACTAATTTACAACGAGGTGGGTTAGAACACAGCAACAAATACCCAAGCTGCGCAAAGCCGGCCGTGCTCAGAAGCCATTAATATTATTTTTTAATCTCTTCACGCAACTCTAACAATTCTTTCACTTTTCAAGTATTAGCTTTAGGAATCAATCACCCCCATAAAGCTATAAACAATGAAACAAGTAATCGTTCTGTCCTTATTAAGCATGAGTATGCTTTCCTTCAACAGTCGCCCAATTAATGCCGACGTTAACTTGAACAAAAGCAATTATGTAGCCGACCCCTTGGAAGCTAAGACCTTAAATTTTAGTCCGGAGCAGTCGGAATTTAAAATGCTAGCCGTGGTTTTTCGGGCTCAGGAATATTGCCGTGCCGAAGTACCCGATTTTGACTTTGCCACTCAATTTAAAGTGGTAAGCGCTAAAGTATATTTTACCGGCCCTAATTTTAGAGGGGTAGAAAGCGGTACTATTACCAGCAATAGTTTAAAACCGCTTAAGAGCCTCATGGACCGTTGCAGCCCCGGTACGATGGTAATATTTGATAATGTAAAGGTTTTTGGGCCCGATAACCTCACCCGCACTATACTGGGTACCAGTTTTATGTTGCATTGATGCTATTCTAGTTATCATTACCAAGCTCGAATTAAACACGATATTTTGCATCAGTTTAGCCTGGTTCAACGTTGATGGTATTGCATGATACAAAGAGCTTTTGCGCTGGCATATATTTAAATGTAGCTCCTACGGCGCTAAAAGAACGCTTATAATATCCTTTCAGCCAAAATATTGACCCGCTGGGCCCTTGTTTTGTATAATTCCTGTTATATGCAGGTATGAAAGCCTCTTAGAGGCGAAACATTGGTAAAAATGGGGGATTTCCCTCTACCCAAAGCTCCTTTGGAGCGACAGCTTTCAACTTGTTACAAACTAGTTTGGCTATTTCCCCAGAATTCTTATAAATTATTTTAAAAAAAAACAGCTACACCAAATAATCAACATTGTCTGGTATAATGTACTGTAATACAAGCAATTGAACTATCAATAGTTATAAAATTATCCCCGTTTCAGCAGTTATTCTACAGCGTTTTAACCACAGGCATCGTAAAAATTCTACGTTTTGTACAATAATAAATTACAAACCTGCGTTTTATGCTGAAACCACCGTAAAATTACTGGTAAATAATTTGGCGGTTTACGCAAACACTTAACTTAATCCCGTTTAAAACAAAGCAGTAAAAGGCTGTTTTAAACTAAAAACCCAAAGTAAAATGAACTTTTTTTCTACAATTGCTCCAAAATCAGCTTTAGTTTTAATCATCAGCGTATTTTCTGCTATTTCAGTTTCGGCCTTAACGCCTGTAACAGTTGAAAATCAAGTAACTGTATCTCCTGAGCCAGTAAGAAGCGTAGTATACGATCTAGTAACGGTAAGATTAACCGATAAGTCGGTTTTACTTGACTGGAATACTGTTTCGGAGTTCAATAACAGCCATTTTGAAGTTGAAAGATCAGCAGATCGCAGTAATTTTAAGACTGTTGCAGTTGTATTAGACGGTTTTGAAACCAATGGTACTGGCAAAAGATATGCTTTTAAGGAAGATATCAGCGTGGTTAAGAACAATGTAGCTGCTTACTATCGCCTTAAGCAGATTGACATTTTTGGTAATATCACTTACAGTGAAGTTGTAAAAGTTCAAAAAGCGTTGATTGCAGAATAATATTTTTCAGTTTAAGTTTCGGTTGTAAAGTCGAGCAAATTATTACCCTCATAAAATTCAAGCTGTTGGTTATTTCTTCGGAAATTTCCAGCAGTTTTTTTTGGCCTAAAATGCACGGTTAACATACAGTTTCAAATATTTCAAAAGGCTGTTTCCTTTAAACCCGTTCAATCTTACAAATAAAGCAACAAGCTTCAGCATTTCTGGCATGCAGAAATTCAACCTTTGGATTAGATTCAAATATCCCACTGATAAGCTCATCTACATCAGCATCTCCCACCAATTTGGTGAATATCATTTTCTGGCTTTTACTGTAGCCAATCAAAGACAGCGGGAAATTATCTTTATCGGCTTTTATTTCTAGCGGAAAACGATGAATATCTTTGTATGATTCAACTTCTTCCTTGTTAATAAATATGGGGCCGGGCTGGTTAAATGCGTTGTCTATTTCAAAAGGGCTGTGCGATAAAAGCAATCGATTATCTTCCCCAACTTTAAATGGTTTTAACGAAACCCGACAAGGACCTTTTCCTTTTGCAAGCTGCTCAATCAATTCATGTCCAAAATCATCTTTGCCGGTTTCACGAATATTTTTTGCGAAAGCTTCACTTAGCGGAATAATTTTAAATTTTTGCATTATATTAAATTTGAAATGTAAAATTGCGTGGAATAAGCTGGTATAACAACCCGAAACTTGCTGATTTAATTTTCTGACGAAATTTTTGCAGCTTCCCAGCCAAGCATGGCCGTTTTGCGGTTTGAGCCCCAGTGATAATCGCCAATAATACCAGTTGATTTTATCACCCGATGGCATGGGATAAGAAAAGCAACGGGGTTGCTGCCAATCGCTGTACCAACGGCTCTTGAGGCACCTGGGTTTTTAATGTCTTCGGCAATGGATGCATAGGTTGATATATTTCCGAAGGGGATTTTTAATAAAGATTCCCACACTTTTATTTGAAAAGTAGTTCCTTTTAAATGAAGTTTTACTTTTTGAAGATCAGTCCAATCGCCGGAAAAAAACCGCAGCGCATCTTGTTGTATGAGATCTGTTTTTTGCAGCAATGTGGCCTTCAGGAAAAATTGCTGCAGGTTTTCCAATGCATATTTTTCATCTTTAACAAAAGCAAGATGACAAATGCCTTTTGCGGTTGATGCAATGATGATGTCTCCAAATGCTGTTTCAGCAAAACTGTAATGTATCTGCAGGGCAGCAGCGCCATTCTTAAATTCACCCGGTGTCATGCCTTCAATACCTATGAATAGATCATGCAGCCTGCCGGTGCTAGATAAGCCGGTTTCAAAACTTACAGTTGATAAAGGCTTTTTTTGCTTTAGCAATTCTTTAGCATGCTCTACACTAATGAACTGTAGAAACTTTTTAGGACTTACGCCAGCCCAATCTGTAAATAACCTTTGAAAATGAAATGGACTCAGGTGAACCTGCTTTGCAATTTCATCCAGATCGGGCTGTTCTTTAAAGTTTTGTTTGATATAGACAATTGCTTTTTCTATTCTTTCGTAGTCTGTCATGATGATACAAATGTACAAAGCTGCAAAGCGAATTAAATCCCGAAACTTGCTATGTTTTTAAAAGAATATTCTTTCGATAGTCCAATAACCTGCCATTAGCGTAATTAATATTGATATAGGAATAGCCACAAATTTTCGGTAATAAGGCTTATTACCAAACCATTTACCAAACAAAAAGAAAGCGCCTAAAATTACCGCAAGCTGTCCCAGTTCTACACCCACGTTAAACATAACAAGCGATGTGAGGTAGGCATTTTCGGGTAAACCCAGCGAACCAAGTGCATTGGCAAAGCCCATACCATGTACCAGGCCAAATAAAAATACAATGCCTATTCTGGATTTTTTTAGCTTGGGAGAGAAGATATTTTCAAGCGCCACATACATGATGGATAAGGCAATTATGGGTTCAACAATAGCTGGTGAAGGGGTTATTACATCAAATATGGCCAGCCCAAGCGTTATGGAATGCGCCACCGTAAATGCTGTTGCCTGCCAAAGTACCGGTTTTAATTTGGGACTCAGCAGGTACAGACTTAAAACAAAAAGAATATGATCGAAGCCAAGTGGAAGAATATGTGTAAAACCCAGCTTTAGGTATAAAATTGCTGCGTCGGTCTTGCTCATGTTTTCGAGTTCGCCTACCACATCGTGTGCTGCAGCGTATTGGGTGAAACACAGCGCCAGTAAGGTAAATGCGAAAAATTTAAAAAACTGGTTAGAGTTCTTGGTTAGCATGATCTGTTAAGTTGGTTAAAGTACTTATATCTACGTAAATACGGTAAGGTTGGATTGATTAGAATGCTATCACACAACTAACCTTTAGTAACGATGGTGCGTCTTTAAACAATTCCGTTACAGCATCATCATAGGTATTTATTAATCCGTTTTTAAGGCTGTTAAAACGGTTCTCCATCATATCGGGAAAAGAAAGCTCTGCAAAAAACTGCATCGGCTTTTTAATAAAGCTGCCAGCGCTTAGTAAAGGTTGTCCATTAAAATTAAACAGGGGAGCAGCTTCTGTTATTGTTAGAAGATCTACATTGATTGCCGCAGGTTTGTCATAAACCGGCAACTGTTTTTTTAATAAAGAAATATTTGCCTTTTGCGGAATTATCCAGGTTTTTGCTGCCTGGTTTTGTGCCATGGCGCCAGGATGCAGTAAAATGTTTGTTAGTAGAATGAAAATTATCTTTTTCATGTTTCAAAATGTTAAGAGTTAAGATAGTATCGCTTTGTATACTATTATTTACGCTTTTCAATAAGGTCTGGTTTTAGTTTCTGTTGAGTTTTTTAAAACAAAAAGCGAAGAATTTCTTCTTCGCTTTTGTATTGTTTTTATGTACGTCCGGATTAAAACGGAGCCGCTAAATAAGGGAATGTTGCCGAGAAAGGTTTGTCGTTTGCATTTACATTGTCTTTTGTTAGGCCTGGATTGCTTGCGCCTGTGGGGCCACCGAAAATCAATAATAATTCCACATCAATTACGTCATCAGCTAATGTTCTTCCCGATAAAGTATTAGCCGGATTACCATCAAAGAATGTAGTTACGCCGGTTGTTGAGGCACCCAAAACATCAGTTGCTAATAAGCCAGAAAGTTGTGCTGGAGTTTGACCTAATGCATTGGTGGTGTAACCTGCATTTAAAGCCAGTAACCTTGCCTGAAACTTAGCTTGAAAAGCTGCGTTCATATTTGCAGGAGTAGTGACGTTAAAGGCATCTTTATCGGAATTACCTACGTTAAATACTGTGTTTACTGCGGGTCTTCCCATTTGATCCTGCTGCTGGTAATAAACTGTTGGAGCAGGCGTATCGTCACCTTTTTTACAAGATGCTGCAATCAGTGTACTTCCAAGTACGATTGCTATTAATTTTATTGCTGTCTTCATTTTCTTAAATTTTTAGTTGTTTATTTAGTTAGATTTTCTTTTTGGTTTCTACCCATACGCTTATGCTTCCTGAACTGTTCAACAGCGTTTTTGGCACTTCCACTACCAGACTTAACACATTGCTGCCTGCGAAAGTATCTGTACCGGGATTGTTAAATCCTGTAGCCATACCGCCAAGTATTTTTTGATACTGCGTAAGATCAAAGAAGAACGGATCGTCTCTTGGGCCTGCAAAAACTTTAATGCCTGTTGAACCGGTGCCAGTTATCGCTGCTGAGCCATACGGCGTTACCATAGCTGAAGCTGTTACACTTCCTTCCAGTTTACTGCGTAATCCTTTTTCGGATGGAAGAATGGGGCCGTAAACCTGCATCATGTTGGATGCTGCATCGTACTTACATTGAATAACAAGGTCTTCGATGTTATCGGCATTATTGTCGATGTTAAATTCAATGATTGTGTTAGCATCAAATTTAGCGGCTGCAGTAGCACCTGGAGCCAGTAAGCCCTGCGTGTTAGCTACAAATACTAAATTGTTAGGGTCTTGCGCCCTAAAGACATACAAATCTGTAATGTCTGATGATTGGCCGGTAACAGCGGGTGCATCAATATGGTCTGCCGCATAAATTAAACCGCCGGTGATAAGTGTTGCTACCGCAAGAATGGATAGCATGATTTTGTTTCTTTTCATTTTAATTGTTTTAAAGATTAATGATTTCTGTTTTTTTCGTCGCCAAGCTGACAACACAATCAATTACGGTAAATGAAGAACCTTGGATTTATTAATAGCTATATATTTTTAATCAGCCTTGGTAAACACAGTTTTATTACTCAATTAATATCTTTAAATTTGAAGCCATTCATCATTTTTAATTCTTAATTGACATGGCATATTGGTTGGTAAAATCAGAACCCTCGGTATATAGTTGGGATGAATTTGTAAAAGAAAAGGTAACCTGCTGGAGTGGCGTACGTAATTATGCAGCCCGTATTAATTTAAGAGCAATGAAAAAAGGTGATGAAGTTTTTTATTATCATAGCAATGAAGGAATTGAGATTGTAGGCATTGCTAAAGTGGTTAAAGAAGCATACCAAGATCCCACAACTGAAGATGACCGTTGGGTTGCTGTAGATATTAAAGCTGTAAAAAAATTAAAGAAATCTGTACCGCTTACTGTCCTTAAGGCCGATAAACGTTTTGCGGATATGGATCTGGTGCGTTTAAGCAGGCTTAGTGTTGGTATTGTAAAGCCAAAGGAGTGGGAGATGGTGATGAAATTAGCGGATACCCCCTCCGCCCCCTAAAGGGGGAACTTAAGATTCTGTGAGTGCCTGTCTCTTTTTTAATAGTGATTGAATAAATCTGCGGCCTCCGCGTTATCTGCGGGCAATAACCCAGCTTTGTTTTTCCTTTAACATTTACCTGCGGTTACTATTTTTATGCAATTTGTATCAATGAGTATCTAATAACGCTAAACTCATTGTTATGAAAACAAAACTTTTAATTACCGCCGTTTTAATTTTCACCATTTTTATTTCCTGCAATAAAGGAAGCGACAAAGAGCAATATGCTATGTCAAAGGTTGAGTCTTCCGATTTGAAAGCTTTCGACAACCAAGGCACTGTAGAATCTGAAAATCAGCAGATACCTGTTGGTAAATTTTCTCCACTGGCGGACGACAGCACCGCTTCACCGTCGAAACCAGCAGTTGTTTCCAATATAGACTGGGATAAAAAAATAATCAAGACAGCCACGCTTAGGCTTGAGATAAAAGATTTTAAAAAATACAACGATCATGTACACAGCGCTGTAAAGCGATATGGTGGCTATATTGCAGGGGAGGAGCAAAACTTGACAGATGAGAAATCGGAGACTGTTATCACGATAAAAGTACCCGTGGCCCAATTTGAGCCCATGATGAATGGCTTACCGGGCGATGATGGAAAAGTATTGGAAAGAAAAATAAGTACCGATGATGTTACCGGCCAGGTAGTTGATACTAAATCGAGATTGGAAGCAAAAAAACAAATGCGCCTGAAGTATCTGGAGTTTTTAAAACAATCGAAGAATATGGCTGAAGTGCTGCAGGTGCAGGCCGAAATAAACGGTATTCAGGAGCAGATAGAATCTGCCGCAAGCAGGGTTAATTTTTTGTCGCAGCAATCTGCTTTTAGTACTATAAATCTAAGTTTTTACCAGCCCATGGCTGGGTATAAACCAACAGATGCTGTGCCTTCGTTTTTAACAAGAATAAGTTCAGCTTTCAATATTGGCACTTCCTGGCTGGGTAATTTACTGGTAGGATTAATCGCTATCTGGCCATTGTTCTTAATTGGTATTGGTGTTTATTTAGGTTGGAAAGTGATTAGGAAACCTAAGTTAATTGCGGTAAAAAGTGTAGCTGCGGAGTAGGGATGCAGGTAGGGAAGTCAAGCTTTTAAAGCTTGACTTCCCTTTATCTGAATATTACCGTACCCAACTGCTTGGTCAATTCAATTTCCATTTGCTTTAAATGCTGATGTGTTTGCACAAGAACCATTTGTTCATCAATATCCGTAATCTTTTCAAGGTCACGTTGGTTTTCATCCATCAGTCTTTTTATTTTACGCAGCTTTAAATAGTTAAGCGTAGAAAAAACTTCTTCAGCAAACAAATCCTCCCGGGTGGCAATAAAACCTTCAAAATGTTCTTTCCAGTTGGGGCTTATTTCGTAATTAAAATCCATAATGCTTACTACCAGCGCACTCATTTGCAAATCCTCGTGGTATAAGAAATTCTTGGCAGTGGGCTCCAGGCCTTCTTTGTACCAGGTTTTATAAGTGTGTAAAATTCGTATCAGTTCTTTGTTATCAATCAGTTCTTCCAGTTGGTTGTCGTCAATTTCTTTAAAAATATGGTCGGCAACTTTCTGTTCCTCGTCCCAGTCCTTCAATCCAAATTCAAGCAGACTTCTTATCATGGCCTGCTCATGTATTTCATCTTTGTTAAACAGAGCTGTTATGTCGCCATCTACTTCAGTTGCTTGTTGGTTGCTTATTGTTTCGTCCGCAAATCGTTGATCACGATTTGCCCGGTTCTCTTCTTTACCAATTTTTTCTCTGATGAATTTATTTACCAGCGCATGTAAACCGCTTTCCTCAATCTTTAAAATTTCGGAACATTGTTTAATATAATCCTGCTGCCTGGTAAAATCCTCTGCCTTATTTATTTTAGAAATAGTTTCGGCAATCTGGTTTACTACGATTGATTTTTTTGTGCTGTCATTACCGGCATCCTGCAAAGCAATACCCAGCTGAAATAAAATGAAATCCTTTTTATTTTCTTTTATAAAATCAATAAACTTTGCACTGCCTACTTTATTTACATAACTGTCCGGGTCTTCACCATCGGGTATTAAAACCAGTTTTACATTCAGGCTTTCTTCTAATGCAAGGTCAAGACCACGCAGTGCAGCTTTTATACCGGCGCTATCGCCATCATAAATAATAGTAAGGTTGTTGGTGTATTTTTTTATCAGCCTTAACTGATCGGGCGTTAAAGAAGTACCACCGCTGGCTACAACATTTTCAATACCCGATTGATGTAGACTAACCACATCGGTATAACCTTCTACCAATAAACATTCATCGGCTTTATCAATGGCTTGTCTTGCAAAATAAGAGCCATATAGCAATTTACTCTTTACATAAATTTCATTCTCGGGGCTGTTGATGTATTTTGGCGCTTTGTCATTCTTCTTAATTATACGGGCGCCAAACCCCAAAACTTTACCACTCTGGTTATGTATTGGGAAAATTATCCTGCCTCGGTAATTATCATAGGTATTCCCATCACGTTCATTAACGAGACCGGTTTTTAATAAATACTCCCGGCTGTATTGCGCTGCCAGGGCAGCTTTGGTAAAGCCATCTCTGGCTTCGGGATTATAACCCAGTTGAAATTTATTAATAATCTCTTCCCTAAAACCTCTTTCTTTTAAATAACTTAAAGCAATATCCTGTCCTTCTTCGCTTTTCAATAAAGCTTCTGTAAAATATTGCTGTGCAAAATTATTAATGATGTACAAACTATCGGCAACCTGCTGTTGTTGTTTATATTCAGGACTGGTTTCGCTTTCTTCAATCTCTACATTATACTTGGCCGCAAGCCAGCGTAATGATTCTACATAGCTGTATTTTTCAGCTTCCATTAAAAAGCTGATGCTGTTACCACTGCGGCCGCAACCAAAACATTTATAAATTTCCTTTGATGGAGAAACAGTAAAAGATGGCGTCTTTTCGTTATGAAAAGGGCATAAACCAAGATAATTAGCGCCTCTTTTCTTTAATTTTATAAAAGAGCCAACTATTTCCACAATATCTATGCGGCTGAGAATTTGCTGTATGCTGTCCTGAGAAATCATGTATTAATAATGAGCCTGTAATTTACGCATGTTTACAATATAAGCGAATGTTAACCTAATGTAAACGCAATGCCATATTAAACAATGGCACGATTTATGAAAAATAGGGATAAAAATCATCTGTATTTAATATCTTTAACTCCTAAACAAATTAAAGCATGAAGAAATATTTATTACTGATTACACTTGCATTGGGCGGGTTTTGCAGTTTTGCACAGTCATTAAAAGACATAAACACTTTAGTAGTGTTGAAACAATTTGACAAAGCGAAAACCAGCATTGACAGTTATTTAGCTGATGCAAAGAATGCTTCGGAAGCTGATGCCTGGTACTTGAAAGCATTTATATATAAGGCATTGGGCTACGAAAAAATGAACCAGCCTGAATTAGGTAAAGGTTTAATGGCTGATGCATTTACAGCGATAAAAAAATATGCTGAACTTGATCCCAAGGCCGAATTAACCAAGAATGAAGAGAACGCTACGATGTTCAATACCTATTTTATTTTAAAAGATATGGGAATAACGGCATATAATAGTCAAAATTTTCAAGCGTCGTTTGATTGTTTTAAGAAAACGTTGGAAGTGCATGATTATATTTTTCAGAAGGGTTTAGTTGGGCCGCAAGGTTTAAAATTTGCCGTACATGATACGGATATTGTTTGGAACCTGGCACTTATTGCCAAAGAGCTCAAATTAAAGGACGAAGCATTAATGTACTATAAGAGAATTGCCGATGCTCAGGTTTTTGATGAAAACGCTGTGTCTGCACTTGACGAACTTATTCTGCATAACAAAAGAGAAAAAAATAGCGAAGAGTTTTATAAATACCTGGCCATGGCAAAAAAAAATTACCCATCTGACATGCCTTATTGGGAAGCCCAGGAAATTGATTTTGCTACAAAGGATCTTGAGGGTGAGGCGCTATATGCCAAGTATGATGAATTAACTAAAAGTCTGCCCAATAACTACGTTGTTTTTTATGGTTATGGGGTAGAACTGGATAAGTTTATTTATTCGCCTGAGGCAAAGGGAAAGGACATTAATCCATATAAAATCAAAATGGAGGAATTGTTCAAAAAAGCAGTTGCCATTAATCCTACAGCCGAAGCTAACTTACAGTTAGCTAATCTGTTTTATAATTCATATTTCGATATACAAGACGAAGCAGGAAAAGCAAAGGATGCTAAAGTAAAGGCAGCATTGCTTGCATCTAGCAAAGAAACTTTAAATAAGTCTACGCCTTATGCCGAAGAGAGCATTAAGGTTTTGGCGCAGTTAAAAGAGTATAAATATTCTGATAAAGCGGCATATAAAATGGCTTTAGAAATTTTAAGTAACACGTATAAAATAAATGGGAACGCAACCAAAGCAGCAGAGTATGAAAAGAAGAAAGAAGATGTAGATA
>JBBKXU010000064.1:0-6496 GCA_037969645.1 Ferruginibacter sp.
GCCCATTGAATACCAATTAACTGGTAGTATTGCCAAACAGAGCCGGCCTTTTTCAGCGAATCCTGTTTACTGATATTGGCTTTTTTTACCCATCCGGGTATTTGGTTTTGCCTTGTTATTTGTGAGCTCTCCTGCTCGGGGCAATCGCATTGGCGACTGTTTTCGGGACAATAAGCTACGGCCTTGTCTTTGTTTATAAAAGAAGCCGGAACGATTTTTTTGCCGTTATGGTTGCTGTCAACATTATCTACTTGCTCAAAAGTCATCCATGTAAAACTGGGGTTTGATGGTGTTTTATATACCATATGCAGGCCAACCAAACCAACCAATTGTTGCGAACAAACCTTTATTTTTTTCAACACATTGGGTGGCAGGCAATCTGTTTTGTGAATGCTGTGTGTGTCGGGTAAATAAATAATTGCCCGGGCCGTATGGTATCGATTGATATCATCAACTGCCGGGTCCAGTATCCGCCACGCAGCTTTGAGTTCCATGCTGCCCACCGGAAAATTAATATGTGTACCTGTCTGAGTAACGGCATTGTATAGTTGATTGTTAAGTACGTAATTAAACATCGGTTTGTTCATATACACTTCATAAAATACCGGGTTTGAATTGCGGTCAATAAGCACACCACCAACTGCCTGGTTAACTTCATCTATTAATGGACTTATTTTGGAAGTGGTACGCAGCACTTTGCCGGCAAAAAGCGAATCACAGAGCGTTGTATTACCTGCTGTGGGCTCTTCCCAAGGAGTGGGTATTTGGGCCACCGGCCTGAAAATATCAAAAGCTTCTTTATAATTTTCCCATTGGGTGCCGGTGCCTTCGCTGTTAGTTTTGCTAACAGCCAGAAAACTTTGCCAGGCAAATTCGGCAGCTTCTGCTTCAGTGGCGTTTCTGTGTAAGTCGGCAGGAAGTTGGGAATCTTTTTCTGGTATGGTCACATTACAGCTGATAAAAAAGCTACAGCATGAAAATGTGATGAACAGAAATTTTACGCAGTTTATAATTTTACACATGAGGATAGGTTTGGGATATTACAATATAAAGTTTTTATTTTCGAAATCCTACCTTTTTGCAAAATGCTGCGGTGAAAACTGGGGCATGTGTAGTAGCAATTTCGAATTACGGTTTAATGGCCTTGTATCTCAAAGGGGGCACGTAAGAGTATTAATAATTGAAGAACATAAAGTGAAAGTACCGCTGTGACAAAAAAATCCCGACAAACTCAATTGCCGGGATGTAAATAATTTAAATTTCTACTATCGACGAAATGACAGAGCGTGCTACTCCTCAAAAAACTTATGAAAATACAGTATGGTCTCAATCCTCTTATAAAAAATTAGCAACATCAAATTATTCATTAAGACTGTGCAAGTAATCGCTATAAAGGCCAAAACTAATCAATACTACATTCTAACTCTTTGAAAATAGGCTACAAATTGATCGCCGGTTTTACTTATTGAGTTGTTCTGTTTGAATTATTAACCACCAATGTTAAAATACCAAAGATTAAAATTCCATACAATAAAGAAGGATTATTAGTCATTGGCCGGTTTGGGTCGCCTGTTGAAATATAAATAAATTCGGTAACCATGCCTCCACCCAATAAACTTACAAGTACTCTGATCCAGGTTTTTTTTATGTATTTCATTTTCTCATTTTTTTTATATTACCGGTTGCTAGTCAGCGATTATTACAACTAAAAACTGAAATGGAAATTAATTCCTCTACCCTTCAAAAAACTTATGAAAATACGGTATCGTCTCAATCCCTTTATAGAAATTAGCTACATCAAATTTTTCATTTGGACTGTGTAGATTATCACTATCCAAACCAAAACCCATCAGTACAACTTTACAGCCCAATTCCTGTTCAAAAAGAGAGCAGATGGGTATGCTGCCACCGCCACGTACAGGAATAGGTGTTTTGCCAAAAGTGGCTTCCATGGCTTTGGAAGCAGCCTGGTAAGCACTGCTGCTGATAGGTGTAAGGTATGGCTCTCCGCCATGGTGCAGGGTAGCTTTTACAGTTACATAAGATGGTGCTATAGCGTGCAAATGATTTATTAATAGCTCGGTAATTTTATCGCTGCCTTGGTTGGGTACCAGCCTTGCAGAAATTTTTGCAAAGGCTTTTGATGGTAATACGGTTTTTGCGCCTTCGCCAGTGTAACCGCCCCAGATACCATTTAGTTCCAGCGTTGGGCGTATGCCGGTGCGTTCGTTAGTACTGTAACCAGTTTCTCCCCACAATTCAATCACGCCCAGGTCGTCCTTATATTCTGCTTCATTAAACGGCGCTTCAGCCATTAATGCTCTTTCCTCAGCAGATGATTCCAGTACAGCATCATAAAAACCCGGTATAGTAATGTGATTGTTATCATCATGCAATGATGCAATCATTTTCGCTAAAATTGTAATAGGGTTGGCAACTGCACCGCCATATACACCGCTATGCAAGTCACGGTTGGGACCGGTTACTTCTACTTCAATATAACTAAGGCCACGCAGGCCTATATCAAGGCTTGGTGTGTCTAAACTTATAAGAGCGGTATCGCTGATGAGTACACAATCGGCTTTTAACAACTCCGTATTTGCTTTTACATAAGTAGAAAGATTAGGTGAACCAACTTCTTCTTCCCCTTCAATACAAAATTTAATATTGTTTTCGAGTGTATTGGTTTGTATTAAGGTTTCCAAAGCTTTTACGTGCATGTAAAACTGTCCTTTGTCATCGCAACTGCCACGGGCAAAAATTTTACCATCTATAATTACTGGTTCAAAGGGGCCGCTTTTCCAAAGATCTAAGGGCTCGGCAGGTTGCACATCGTAATGCCCATAAACCAATACCGTTGGTTTTGCCGGGTCAACAATTTTTTCAGCATAAACAATAGGGTGACCAGCAGTTTGGTGTATCTCAGCTTTATCAACACCAGCTTCAATCAGGCGTTGCTTTACAGCTTCGGCGCAGGCCAGCATATCGGGTTTGTGTTCGCTCTTTGCACTCACACTTGGTATGCGTAACAGCGCTAATAATTCTTCTAAAAAACGGTCTTTGTTTTTTTCCTGGTAATCTTTCCAAACTTGCATAATGTGAATATTTTTTGTGTTTTTTATTAAAATGCGGGGCAGCTAAATTAAGGTTTTTTGCACTCAAAAAACGATATGTTAAAAAAGATTAAAAATTACAAAATGAGGTAAAAACGATTTGTTGTTTTATACCTGTGCCTATATATTTGCACCAGATTGTTTGTCAATTTATCAGCCTTTGTTTTAGTTGGATCGCACTTGGTTCTGTCTAATACAAAGGCTGAGTCGATTTTGGGAGGGATGGAATACAGATGAGACGGGTCGAACGGATAAAGACGGATTTTTTCTGCTTCGCTTTTTATCAGTACCTTATTTTACGGTAAGCCCATACCAATAAGCCAGTAAGCGTATATAGCACGGCAATGATTGCCAATCCCCATTTTATTATGGATATGAATGTTGTTGCAAATGCCACTGTTGATGAACCTTGGTTGTTTAGGGTGAGTAACATGCCTGCGTTCTCCAACACATCTAAAAAGCCTGCAAGTATTGCTCCTTTGGCAATTAGCTTGCCTGCTTTTGCAACAGGGCCACTTGTATTTGTTGCAATTTTTCTACAGGCTAAATATAAAAGGCCTGCGTAAAAAAACAGGAATAAATAATCCCAGTAAGTATTAATTTTTGCTGCTTCAATATTATTTGTTGTTGCCCAGGAGTTAATGATGGGCGTTGTTTTTGCTGTATTGTATGCAAATTCCAAATCTAAAATGCCCATGGGAGCTTTATCAGTTTTTAATGTGGCACCGGTTTTAGCCATAACAATCATCATTGCAATGGTGCCGATGAAGAAAAAGGGGAGGAGGAGTTTTTTCATCACAAAAAATTTATAGCTAAATATACAAAGCGTTCCTTTGCGAACGCTTTGTATTTAATAGTTTAATACTTTACTTGCTTTTGAAAAGACTTATAATATAGTCTAAACAGACGGGTTTTCTTTTCTAAAAACATTTCTCAACTTTTTAAAGGCTCTGTAGTAAGATTCTTTGTTGAAGAGTTGGGAGTCGTGCATGGCTTTGTAGGTAAGAAAAATGCCCACGGGTGTAAGTATAATTACCGCCAGCCACATACCAACAAACGGGGGCATCATACCTTCTTTTACAAATTTTTCGCCAAACATACTAAGCAGGTGAAACAGTAGAAAGAAAATAATAGCAACCACCAATGGCATACCAAGCCCACCTTTGCGTATGATAGAGCCAAGCGGCGCACCTATAAAAAACAGTACAAAACAGGCCAATGACAAGGAGTATTTTCGGTGCCATTCAATTTTATGATTCCTGATCTCCGATTTCCGGTTTTCATATTCGGTTCCCGAACTTTCAATATTGTATTTTAAATTGGTAGCTATAGTTACTGCAGATTCGTTAACCTGAAAACGTGCAGAGTCGGGTATGATGGAATCGAAACTATTGTATTTGGTTTGAACTGCAGGAATGACTTTTTTAAAACTGTCTTGCCTGGCTGCATAGGGAAGGGTTATTTCAATAGTACGGTTCATACGGGCTCTGGTACTGTCGTTCATTTTATACAACGAATCCAGAAAATTATTGATTTGCCCGGCACTCAGCATTTTAAAATTGTTCTTATAAATACTGTCATCTGTTTTTTGTTTTTGTAGAGAACTCAGATCGAATAATTTTTTAAAAGATGTAAAACCCAGTCTTATATATTCCGTAGTTGAATCATACAGATTCCCGTTTTCCTGGTAACGGGTGCCGTTTTTAAGATTAAATTCTAAAAATTTATTGTCTTTAGAAATTGACATTACGCCAGTTTCAGCAATAATGCTATTGTTTTGCAGCTGGTTTGATTGTTCGTAAATTAAAACATCATGAATAGTTTTTCCGTCGGGGTCTTTTTTGCCTGCTTTAATGGCATAATTAGGTATGTAAGTAAAGAAAACACCGGGCTTGAGATCGAACGCAGGTTTCTTATAAAAAATATCATTGTATAAAGTGACGGCTTTTAAGTTGGCGTAAGGAATTACATAGTTTGCAAACAAAAATGTTATGCCGCAAAAAATCAGCGTAACCCATACCAGTGGTCGCATAAACCTGAGCAACGACACGCCAGATGATTTAATGGCAACTAGCTCAAAACTCTCACCCAGATTACCAAAAGTCATGATAGAGGAAATGAGAATAGCAATAGGCATGGCCAAAATAAGCAAAGTAGCACTCATGTAGAAGAGAAAAATGCAGATTGTGCCAAAGTCAAGCCCCTTGCCCACCAAATCATCAATATACTTCCACACGGTCTGCATCAGCAAAATAAACAAAGCGATGAAGAACGTCATGATGAACGGCCCGATAAAAGATTTGAGAATAAGTTTATCTAATTTCTTTATCATGCAGTGCCCGAGATGTAATGAAAATTAATTGTAGTAATTTGATGCCCGATGAACAATTTTTCAAAATTAATGCTTTCTGATGAGGAACTGCAACTGGCCAACAACGCCGATTGGATTTTAACGAAACGTATCATTATTGATAAAGTGAATAAACGTTTTGGTGCTTTATCGGAGGAGTTGAGGTTTATAATTGACGTAGAGAAAAGCTGGTTGCCCGATGCCGTTGTGCAATCAACTCCAAAAATTGCCAAAGGCGAAAATTACCTGCAGCTTCCGTATGTGCTGATGGACTATCCTCGCTGCTTTGATGTAGAAAATGTTTTTGCCGTAAGAACCATGTTCTGGTGGGGAAATTTTTTCAGCATGACGCTACATTTATCGGGAAAATATAAAAAGATGTTTGAGGAGAAAATTATAAAGAACATTGATGGAATGAGAGAATCATTTTTTATCTGCGTGCATGAAACAGCGTGGCACGCTCATTTTGAGGCAGATAATTATCTACCATTAGAAAATTTAACTTTTGATAAAATGAAAGAAATTATTCTGCAAAAACAATTTGTAAAACTGGCAATACAATTTCCTTTGCATCAATGGAATGATACAACAGATATACTTGGTAAAACTTTTAAAGAAATAATTGAAGTGCTGAAAGATTAACTTCCGAGGCGGTGAAATAATTCCTTAACCTGATATTCCCATAACTGGCTCTGGTCTTTAATTTCTTTTTTTTCTGCAAAATCACTAACTACCAAAATGGTTTGATTAGTAACTTCCGATTTATCAATACGCCACTCAAAATATTCATCTTTGGTCATATAGTCCCAGCGAAAACGAACAAACTTATTTTCTTCGCTGTCTAATAATTCTGCTTTGTCTTCGGTACCGTTCCAAGAAAAGCTAAACTGGCCGTCACGTTCATCAACCTTATCAGCAAACCATTCCTGCAAACCTGCAGGCGTTCTTAAAAAATCATACAAAATAGCCGGAGAGCATCTCACCGGGTATTCAAGTGTATATAAAACTTTCTTACTCATTCTATTTATTTAAA
>JBBKXU010000065.1:0-17119 GCA_037969645.1 Ferruginibacter sp.
TTGATCTTTATTTTATCCCACAGAAACTTTCGGACTGTTTTGTCAGCTTCTCTTAAAATATGCACGGGCTCATTTTCCTGAAAGAAAGAAGCGATGATTATTGTTAAGAACCAAAGTAAAAAAAGCGGGAGAATTCGCACCCAGGAAAAGGCAAGTGCAACAAGGTATAAGCTGATTACGGAAAAATATTGTTTTCTGAAACCGCTTATCCACTCGTAATTTGAGGCAGGTATGATGGCAGATAAATTTTTAAAAACCGCCCGGTGCTTAAATTGAAATTTTAAAAAAGGAATACCAGCCAGCAGCATCAAGAGCAGCGGAAAACAAAACCAGTTTTTGGTAAAAAGACATGTTATTGAAAAAGGTATAGTAAGAATCAGGTACTCCAAGAATATTTGCAAATAGGGCTTATCCAGTTGTTTGTAAATGAAATCCTTATCCCTGCGGCTGTACTGAATTGTTAAACAAACGATGCACAGTACAACTATAATATACCAGGCATTTGGGTTTGTCTTAAATTGATTATAAGTTATGAAACCTAGGATGCCCGCTATTGCAATAAACACAAATAAATATAAACCAAGTCCGTTCGCCTCTCTGTTAAGCTGCCTCCACCTGATATATAAAAGTGATTTAGTCATCAGAAGAGTCTATAATTCTGAGCTTTGCATAATTCAGCATTATTTTCTTCTCTCCGTTCAGATCAAAATGTACCGTAGCAATCGGATTATGGGCAGCGCCTTCCATTTTCATTACTTCGCCAAAACCAAATTTCATGTGTTCTACTTTTGCACCAATCTGTAAGTTACTCGTATCGCTAGGTTCAAAATTATCTGTTGGGGTATGTTCTACCGCTTTGTTAGTAGCAGGTTTTGAGTAAAATGTTTCTGCCTGTTTTTTTGCAGGAGGAGCACCATATTGTTTTTCGGCACGCTGAGTTGCATTCCATCCGCTGCCACCAAAATTGCGTTGCATTCTTTCCTTAGCTCCGCCCTGGTTCCAGCCATTGCCGCTTGTAGCACCACCGGCATATGATTTATCTACATAGTCCTCCGAAATTTCTTCCAGAAAACGACTGGGATCATTCTGTTGCAATTGTCCAAAACGATAACGTGCGTTGGCATAGCTCAACCATAGTCTTTTTTCGGCTCGGGTAATGGCCACATAAAAGAGGCGGCGCTCTTCTTCCAGTTCCTCTCTTGTATTAATGCTCATGGCATTGGGAAAAAGTGTTTCTTCCAATCCTCCCACAAACACCACCGGAAACTCTAAACCTTTTGCCGCATGTATGGTCATCAGTTTTACAACATCCTGGTTTTCTTTATCATCGCCATCTGCGTCGGTAAGCAAAACAATTTGTTGCAGGTAAGCACCTAAACTTTTATCGCCTACTTCGCCATCTTCTTCGTTCGATGGTGTTTCGGTAAATTCTTTAATGGAGTTTAATAATTCCTGCACGTTTTCGTAACGGGCTAAGCCTTCGGTGGTTTTGTCATTAAATAGTTCCTTAACAATATTTGTGCTTTTACCCACAATCACCGCCAGGTCATAAGCATTCTTTTTTTCCAGTTCGCTCTGGAACATTTTTATCATCGTAACAAAATTGTCGATACTTTCCAATGTACCGCTGCGGTAACCATATATACCAGCGTTGCTCATGATATCCCACATGGTAAGATTGTTTTCATTGGCAAACAACACGGCTTTATCAACCGTTGTTTTACCAATACCACGTGCAGGAAAATTTATGATTCGCTTTAGCGCTTCTTCATCTTTTGGATTAACCACTAAACGCAGATAAGCAATAAAATCTTTTACTTCTTTACGTTGGTAAAAACTCATACCACCATAAATGCGATAAGCAATACCCATGCGGCGCAGAGCCTCCTCAAAACTGCGGCTTTGTGCATTGGTGCGGTATAAAATGGCAAAATCTTTATTATAATAATGATTGCGGAGTTTTTGTTCCTGTATCGTATCGGCCACCATTTTCCCTTCGTCGTTATCCGTCATGGTTCGAACCAGGTTAATTTTTTCGCCTTCGGCATTTATGGTAAATAATTTCTTTTCAATCTGTCCTTTATTGTTGCCGATTATTTCGTTGGCTACGTGTAAAATATTTTGTGTGCTGCGGTAGTTCTGTTCCAGCTTTACCACTTTCACTTCGTCGTAATCTTTTTGAAACTGTAAGATATTTTCAATGGTGGCACCACGAAAGCTGTAAATACTTTGAGCATCATCTCCTACCACACAAACATTTTCATGCATGGCGCCCAGCAGTTTAATAATTTCATATTGAGCCGTATTCGTATCCTGGTACTCATCAATCATCACATATTTAAACTTGCGCTGGTACTTGCTTAATGCATCAGGAAAGTTTTTCAACAGGAGATACATTTTAAACAGCAAATCATCAAAATCCATGGCGCCGTTTTTAAAACAGCGTTTTACATAAGCATCATATATCTGCCCAATGGCCGGGCGGTTGGCACGATTGTCTTCCTGTTGCAAGGCCCAGTCATTCATATATTCTGAAGCACCAATCAATGAATTTTTCGCAGAAGAAATGCGGTTGTATACTACATTGGGTTTGTAATGTTTATCATCCAAAGCCATTTCTTTGATAACTGTTTTAACTACACTTTTGGCGTCGTCAGTATCGTAAATAGTAAAGTTTGATGGGTAACCCAGTTTTGGCGCTTCAGATCTCAATATCCGGGCAAACACGCTGTGAAAGGTTCCGATATATAAATTTCTTGCCTCGGTATTGCCTAGGGTTCTTTCTACTCTTGCCTTCATTTCGGCAGCAGCTTTGTTGGTAAAAGTAAGTGCCAGTATATTAAAGCTGTCTATTTTATGTGCCGACATTAAGTGTGTTATCCTGGTGGTAAGCACTTTTGTTTTGCCGCTGCCTGCGCCGGCAATGATCATGATTGGTCCGTTTACATGCATTACCGCCTCCCGCTGCGGTTCGTTCAATTCGTCTAAATACTTCATGGGGCGAAGGTACGAATTGGAGTGTTGGGGAGTTAAGTTGTGAGCAAATAAATACCGCTGAAATAAATTATGTTTTTGTACACAATAGCAATTTTATCTTTATTGTATAAAGTACAGCCATTGCAACATATCGAATTCTTCCATATTGAGCATTTTGATAAAAATTATCACCGGGTAAAGCCTGCAAAGGAACTGGAGGGGTTTATAGATTTTTTCTGGGAGACTAAATTTGATGAGCTGTTGGAGGAACATCCCGAAGGCTTTTCGGATGCCCTTTTTCCAAATATTGGATATACCTATCTGATCAATTTAGGAACGCCGTTTACCATGCAGGTTGATGATAAAAAGTTTAACATGAAAACGGATGGATTTTTGCCACGCAATAAATCCATTGAATGTTTCCACAGGCAGGGTAATAAATTGTTTGGCATTAAGTTTAAAATTTCGCCGATTATTTTTAAAACCAAGGTAAACTTTGGAGAGTACCGTGAGTATATTTATCCACTCAGTTACCTGATGGAGCAGGCTGTAATTGATCAGGTAAAAAAAGCAGCTTCGTTTGCCAAAAGGATTGAAATTTTAAACAGCTATTTTCAATCTATCATAAACAGCTATTCCGGCTCCTGGGAAGCAATAAAGATTGTTACTGAAATATTGCAGCATTGCGAAAGCAAAAATGATTTTTCAACTACGGTGGAAGATTTTGCAAGGCAGTATAAGATATCGGAAAGAACACTGCACCGGTATTTTGAAACTACCACCAGCTTAAGTAGTAAAAAAGCCCTTCAGATATTACGGATAAGAAAAGCAGTGCAACAACTTGCAAATTCACCTGGCGAATTCAACTATGCGTTGTTTGGGTACTACGATTACAGCCATTTTTGCAAGCACCTGAAACAGTTTTTACAAAAAGATAGTGTGAAAAAACTACAGCCTCATTTAGAATTATTAAAGAGGCTGCACAAAAAATAAAATGCTTTGTCGGAACTAGCCCCCGGCCCTTTGTCTCTCTTCCTCAGATGCCGTTGTTCTTCTACGGGCCGCCTGCACTTTATTGTTACCAAAGCGATAAGTGAAACTGATATTAGCAACCCTCGTCTCACGCTCTGCATGCCATTTTTCTACATAATTATTAAAGGTTACAACTGCTTTTGGCAGATTGGTCCAGAAAATATCAGTAATATTCAATCGCACTGTTCCTTTCTTGTTCATCACTGATTTTTGCACGCCTGCTGCCACACCCCAGCGTGGATCCATCACCATAAAACCATATTGCCCGCCGGTGTTCAGGTTGGCATTCAGTTCGGCTGTCCATCCTTTTTTAAAAGTAAACGTATTGTTGGTTCTTATATCGGCTGCGGGCCTTCCGTTATTTAAATTTGTGCCGCTGAATTTGCCTTGAAACTTTTCGTAGTACATATTGGCGTTGTTAACCATGTTCCACCAGCTGTTAATGCGGATGGGCGCCGATATGGACAGGCCAACATAATCAGATGAAGAAAGGTTGATAGGAATCTGAACCGTAACATTTTCATCCGAAGGGATATTGGGGAATGCTTCTTTGAATCTTGCTAAAATAATATTCTGGTTGTTTTTAGTATGGGAATAACTCAGACCAAAATTAAAATTCTTTACCGTATAACTTAGTTCGTAAGACCAGGTAAGTTGCGGCAATAATCCGGGCCTGCCGGTTGAATAAGTTGTTACATCAATCAAAAATAAAAATGGATTTAGTTGTGAATAGCCCGGCCTGTCTATGCGGCGGCTTACTGATAAGCCAATGGTTTGATCTTCTTTTATTTTATAATTAAAGAAAGCACTTGGGAATAACTGGAAATAACTCGAATCAAATATCACATTACCAATCTCTTGCCTGGTATTGATATTGGTTTGCTCTCCCCTTAAACCAATGGTGATATCAAACTTTTTAAACGTTTTACTGAAGTTTATATAGCCGGCATTGTTGTTTTCTTTGTACAGAAAATGATTTGTTTTGTTAGTGTCGTTTTGCGGCGTGCCATTGCTCACATCAAAAAATTTAGCATCATTATCAGATGATACAAAACTTGTTTTAATTCCGCCCTCCCATTTACTGCTTTTGCCAAGCGGATTTACATAATCTACCTTGGCGGTTTTAAAACTGAGCTTACCATGCTGGTCGCCATTTAGCGTGTAGCTTGGTTGTTGCGACGAGCCATCCAGTTTATAATAATTGGTGGAATTAACGGTTAACGAATTTGATTTGTAATCTCCGTAATCAATGTCGGCAGTAAGTTCTTTGCCAGTACTGTCGAATGTGTGTTTGAAATTTACATTGGCTACAATATTAGTGGCGCCATCATCATTAGTAGCAAATGATTTAAAGGTACTGGCAGGCTGCCTTTGCGGATCAAGCACTATGGAGTTGTTATCATTATTGCGTCCGTAATGATTAAAGTTGCCGCTTAGCACAAAGCCAATGATTGTTTTTTTAGATGGAAAATAATCCATGCCTACCCTGGTTGAATGAGAACTGAAATCTGATTTTGAAAAATTATCTTTCAGATCGCCGCCATTATAAATACCGTTCTCGTAAAAATTTCTATCGAGAAATAAATGATTTAATCCGTAACGAAATCCATAATTATAATTGCCAAAGATATTTACCTTTTTATTGCGGTAATTAAGCGTAGCACCCACATTGGTCTTTGGGTAAATGCCCTGTCCGTAGCCTGCCGTAAAAGTTCCGTTGGCACCCAGCCGCTGGTCTTTTTTCATGCGGATATCTATAATACCGGAATTGCCTGCCGCATCGTACTTAGCCGAAGGGTTGGTAATAATATCTATTCGTTCAAGCACCGATGAAGGAAGGCCTTTTAAATAATTTGCAAGGTCAGCACCGGTCATTGGGGTAGGTTTTCCGTCAATCATAACAATTACTCCCGATTTCCCTCGTAATGTAATGTTATCGTTCTGATCAACATTAACACCCGGCGAACGTTCCAGTACTTCCATGGCACTGCTACCAGCGCTAACAATGCTGTTTTCTACATTTACCACAATACGATCCGATAATTTTTGAATAAATGGTTTGCGGCTTGTTACAGTAACTGCTTCAAGTTTAGTAACTGCAGGTTGCAATGTAATGGATGGAATCTTTACCGATGATTGCGAAGCCGATAAAGTAAATACGTTGCTATACTGAGTAGAATGATTTACTACCGATGTTTTAATAATGAAGTTATCAAAGCGGATGTTCTCAAATTCTGCCAGTCCGGCTTTGTCGGTTACGGCCATTTTAACCAATGATGAGTCTTTAGCTTTTCTCAACTCAACGGTTGCATTTTCAACTGGCGATTGCTGGTTGCTTAGAATGGTTACTGAAACCTTACCTCGATTATTATCCTGTGAAATAGCTATTAAAGAGCACGTCGTCAATAAAATGGTGATGATTGTTTTCATGTCTGCTTACTTTATGTAAAGCTGCATTTAAAACGAACATGTTCGTACTTTAATTATTTCAACAGCCTAAAGAGAAAGCCGAAAGGAGATTTGAGCTTTTTTACCTGTCGGAAATTTACATCTACAACTGATTATAACAGGTAATTAGCTTTTATAGAAAATCATCTATACAAAAACGATTTTTCCAGCTACAAGTCAATGTTTTTTTAATTGCAATCTTTATTCCCGTTTTATCAATATCCTAACCAATAAAACAAACCTATGAACTACCAAAACAGCATGACTGATGAAAAACTCATTCAGTTTTATCTCAACGGCGATCCTATTGCCATGGCCACCTTGGTTGAATTGTACAAAGACAGGGTTTACCGCTCCATTTATAATTTAGTGCAAGACAAACATGTTGCCGAAGAAATTTTTCAGGAAGTTTTTATCCGTCTTATTAACAACATGATAGCCGGAAAAACGGCTGCGGAAGGCGATTTTCTTTTGTGGGCTACTCGAATAGCACAAAACCTTTGTGTGGAATACAGCCGCAAAACAAAACTTTCTATAGCGTTTAATCTGCAGGACGAAGAACCAATTGGCTTTCAAATTCCGGCTACATTGTCTAATATGAATTACCACGAAAGTCATGATAGAATTAAATGCATGATTGACTTGCTGCCCGAAAATCAACGGGAAGTAATGCTGTTGAACCATTATGGTGGATTAAGTTTTAACGAAATTGCCGACGTATTGAAATGCAGCCTGAATACGGCTTTAGACCGGATGAAGTTTGGCCTGAACAACTTGCGTAAGATGATGCTTGAGAAAGAAATGGCTTTAAGTTAATTACATTTTATAGAAACATAACTACAATGATTTTAATTACAACACTACATTTATTTATTATGTGATTATAGATATTTGTTGCAGAATTTATCCAATAAACCTAACCAAAATCCTAATTATGAAGAACCTGATTAACCAATCCGATCAGCAGCTCATTGAGTTATTTAACAGTGGCGAAGCTTATGCCATGGAAATATTAGTAAACCGCCACAAAGAGCGGATTTTTACTTCTATTTATCTGCTGGTTAAAGACAAATACCTGGCCGAAGATATTTTTCAGGACCTGTTTATTAAAATAATAGAAACCTTTAGAGCAGGCAAGTATAAAGATGAAAACAAGTTTGCACAATGGGCTATGCGAATAGGCCATAATCTATGTGTAGATCATTTCAGAAGAATTAAAAATAAGCCGGTAATCAAAACCAGCGAAGGCACAGATATTTTTGACGTATTAAATTTTGCCGAGCCTAGTGTTGAAGACAGGATTATAAAAACCCAAAGCAGCGAAAGAATTATGAAACTGGTTTGCCAGCTTCCCGAAGATCAAAGAGAGATAATTATTCTGCGTCATTTTGCAGATTTGAAGTTCAGAGAGATTTCAAATATTCTGGATTGCAGTGTTAACACGGCTTTGGGCCGTATGCGATATGCTTTGCTTAATCTAAGAAAGCTGATTGAGGAAAAACAAATAGCCTTATAAAAATGTGAATCTTACCTCATAATATTTTGGATAAACCCCTAAAAACGAAAAGCCTTCCTTATGGAGGGCTTTCGTTTTATAATATTCAATTGATGGCGCTTTTCAACCTCCGAAAAAAGATGTGAAAGACACAAAAAAACATTATAATTTAATTTTACATAACTGTAGAATGTCTGTTTTATAAATTATTTTATTTATATAAAGCCTAAAAAAGGGTGATTTTACCCCGTTTATTACCACTTTGAGGTATTTTTTATTCCAAAAAACTGTCTTCTATTTGTTTAATGATTTAAAACGAGTGCCTTTAAGTATAGTTTAAAAAATATTGGGCCCGTTTTTAACCCCGAACCTCTCTGAGAACAAAGGGAATTTTTCCTTTGTGGATTTTTCTCATGCTTGAACACATCCCGTCCCGGTTCCCCGGGATGGGTCTTTTTTTAGGGCATAAATATTCAACTAAAAAAATTATCAAAAAAATACTAAATTAATTAGTGTTAATAAAATTAAACTATTATCTTTGGTTCCGAATTTACATTTACATCGCTAAACCAGATACATCAATTAAAAAATTCAGACAATGAGCAAGGCAGACAATTTAGAAAAAACAGAAAAATCGGAAAAATTTAAGGCACTTAAATTAACGATGGATAAAATCGACAAAGATTTTGGCAAAGGGTCGGTAATGATGATGAACGAAAGAGTGGAAGTTGAAATGGGGGTTATATCTACGGGTTCTATCGGATTAGACATGGCTTTGGGCATAGGAGGATTACCAAAAGGAAGGGTTGTAGAAATTTATGGCCCCGAATCAAGCGGTAAAACCACCATTGCCATACATGTAATTGCAGAGGCACAAAAGAAAGGCGGCATGTGTGCTTTTATTGATGCGGAACACGCTTTTGACAGCGTGTATGCAAAAAAACTAGGAGTTGATATCGATAATTTATTGATTTCTCAGCCCGATTATGGTGAGCAGGCTTTGGAAATAGCCGATCGCCTGATTCTTTCCGGTGCATTGGACGTAGTAGTTATTGATTCGGTTGCTGCACTGGTACCCAAAAGCGAATTGGAGGGAGAAATGGGTGATAGTAAAATGGGACTTCACGCCAGGTTAATGAGCCAGGCACTAAGAAAACTAACAGCCACTATTTCTAAAACCAACAGTACCTGCATATTTATCAATCAGCTTAGAGAAAAGATTGGAGTTATGTTTGGCAACCCCGAAACTACAACGGGTGGTAATGCACTTAAGTTTTATGCATCTGTACGGCTTGATATACGCCGTATGTCTACAATAAAGGATGGGGATTCTTCAATAGGCAATCACGTAAAAGTTAAAGTGGTTAAAAATAAAGTAGCGCCACCATTTCGCCAGGCCGAGTTCGACATTATTTACGGCGAAGGGATATCTAAAGTTGGTGAAATTATAGATATGGGTGTTGAACTGGGTATTGTACAAAAAAGTGGAAGCTGGTTTAGTTACAACAGTGATAAACTTGGTCAGGGCAGGGAATCGGTTAAGCAACTGATGATTGACAACCCCGAGATGGCCAATGAAATTGAAGCACAGATAAGAGTAAAAATTAAGGAAGCTCAGTTAGCATAAAAAATTACTTATTGGGTTAGTAAGTATAAAGCTATTGTGTGTAAAAACGCAATAGCTTTTTTTATTGGCTTACTTTTGCCCGCAGTATTTAAAAAAACTAATTGAGCAAAAGAACCACCGCACATATTGCCCTTATTCTTGCGAACTTGTTTTTTGCCATTAATCTTTCGGCAGTAAAACACCTTACTAACGAGGAGCTGGCAAAGCCTTTTGGTATTAACATGGTTAGGGTTGGCGTAACTGTTCTGCTGTTTTGGGTATTGTACCTGTTGAAGCCTGTAAATATTAAAATAGATAAGTCAGACAGGGGACGTTTATTTCTTTGTGCGGTTTTTGGCATTGCCGTTAACCAGCTTTTTTTCTTAAAAGGACTTTCGCTTACTTACCCCATTCACGCCTCCTTGCTTTTGCTTATTACACCAATATTGATAGTTTTTATTGCTGCCTGGATATTAAAGGAACGCCTCGGGGTTTTAAAAATGCTGGGGCTGGCGTTGGGTGTGTCGGGTGCCCTGGTTTTAGTTTTGGCAAAAGATAGCTCAGGTAACGGCGATGATGTTTTGCTGGGCGATTTGTTTATTATCATCAATGCTGTATCCTACACTATTTATTTCGTTTTGGTAAAACCATTAATGCTAAAGTATAACCCGGTGGTTATTTTAAGATGGATTTTTACAATTGGCCTTGTGCTTGTATTTCCCTTTAGCTGGGTTGAGTTTACACAAATTCCATGGGAGCGGTATGATATGATAGATGTTACCAGTATGATATTGGTTGTTCTAAACGGTACTTTTTTGGCCTATCTTTTTAATTTGTATGGTATTAAGAACCTGGGCGCCTCCATTGCTGGCTTTTATATTTATACCCAGCCGGTTTTTGCTACGTTGATAGCCATGTTGTTTTTACATGAAGAACTGGCGCCGTATAAAATATTTGCTGCGGCACTCATTTTCAGTGGCGTTTATTTAGCCAACAGGCAAATTAAAAGCAATTGATTATTTACACTTATTGAATTTTTTAATAAGCTGTTTCAGGCTGTAACTGCGGTAAGATAGTAGCTCCCACATGGGTTGAGTAATTTTTTTACAGTCCTTCATTATAAAATATAATTGGTTTACATAGCCTTTATCTTCAACAATATTAACCAATGATTTGTCGCCCCGATACCTTTGCCGGTCATCTGTATAATTAGCAAGTCCTCCTTGCAAATAATAGCGAATCACTAATTGAACTGGCTTTGCGTCTTTCGGTGTTTTATAAAAATAGAAGGGAACTTTAGAGTCATCTACCGCATAATATAAATTCATTTTTGGAGTGCTGTATACTTCCTTAAGGACCATAATTGTGTCTACTGTACTCTTCTCAATAAAATCTAATTCCAAATAAGCTAAGTTATCTGTATAAACCTGCAGCTTGCATCGTACAACGGTATTGCCTTTAAAACTTTTACTATTAACAAAAGTTACATCCTCTCCACGCACTTCAGCTGAGTTGTTTCCCGAAACATAAAAAATTTTATTTTGTAATTTGATTTCGCCCCAGAGCGTATCTCCTGTATTTTTTATCAGATATTCTCCTTTTTGACCAAAGGAACTTAAGGAGAGGCAAACTGCAACAAGAACGTAAAATACTTTCATAACGATTAATTTATACTGACTATATGGTTAATTTCTGCAATGAGAAGGTAAGGCAATTATCGTGCAATACATTAATACAAACGAAAAAAACAATTGTTTGGTTGTGTAATTATTAAATAGAGCTGTTATAGCTGAATACAGGCTCATTTTTTCGGGTAATCAAAAAATAAAAATGCTTTTGTTGATTTTATGAACTCAGCCCATTTTGCCGTATCTGCAGTTAATGCAAAAACAGCACAAGTTGGCATATTGTCAACGCTGGCTTTGCAGTTAAGGCTGTTTACAAAATAAGATATCCCTGGATTGTGAGAAAACAACGCTACAGAGTTCAGGTTGTCGGGTAATGCCGTAATAACTTCGTAAAAAACTTCGGCGGGCGCATGATATAGAGCAGAAATGTAAATAATCTCATCCTCCCTAACCTTCAGGTTTTCTGCAAATATTTCTGCAGTTCTTTTAGCTCTTATGGCGGGACTTGCAATCAATGCGTCAATGGAAATGTTTTTATCAGCCACACGTTTTGCCATCATCACAGCATCAGTTTCACCTCTTGAATTAAGCGGTCGCTCAAAATCATTACCAAAAAAACTTTGGTCACTTTTAGCATGTCTTATAATAAAAATTGTTTTCAATAACTGGTTTTTATTAAGTAGAACTTAGATTTGCAAGTGCTGTTCAAATTTACGTTGTCATCAATTTGATGAAAGGTAGCGTATAAAAGTATAAAAATATATTGCATTCTAATAATCGGTAAAACTAACTTCGTCAATTATTCATATCTACTGCATGCGCCAAATAGTCTTTCGAACTTCATTCTTTATTGCAATTACACTGATATTGTTTTCATGTGCTGCATCAAAAAATGCAGTTCATCCATCGGCTAATATCACTGGGTTGAAATACATAGGCGGATATGAAATGCCGTTCAATTTTGAGTATAAAAATACAATTGTTGGAGGCTTATCGGGCATTGATTATGACGCTGCTAAAGATTTGTATTACCTGATTTCAGATGACCGAAGTGAGAAAAACCCGGCTAGGTTTTATACTGCTAAAATATTTCTAACGCAGAACGGTATTGATAGTCTCGTATTTACCGACGTTAAAAATCTATTGCAACCCAATGGCCATGTTTATCCTGATAACAAAAAAGATCGTTTTAATGTGCCCGACCCTGAATCCATTCGCTTTAATCCAAAAACCGGCAACCTGGTTTGGAGCAGCGAAGGAGAAAGAATAGTAAAAGAAAAAGGTACTATTTTAGTAAACCCATCAATACTAATAATTAAGACTGATGGCAGATACCTGGATAGTTTTATTTTACCTGCAAATTTAAACATGCAAGCCATTGCAATGGGCCCAAGGAGAAATGGCGCACTAGAAGGAATGAGTTTTGCTGATGATTTTAAAACCCTTTATGTTAGTGTAGAAGAGCCGCTGTATGAGGATGGTCCTCAGGCTGACGTTATAGAAAATGACGCTTTTATAAGGATAATTAAATTTAACAGTGCTAGCAGAAAAGCTGTTGCACAGTATGCTTATAGATTAGACCCTGTTGCGTATAAGGCAATTCCGGAATCGGCATTTAAAATTAATGGTGTACCCGAAATTCTCAGCCTTGGAAATAATAAGTTGCTGGTCATTGAACGGTCTTTTTCAATGGGTAGATTGCCAAGTACAATTAAAGTTTTTATTGCGGATTTAAATGGCGCTAGCGATATAAGTTTGATGGAACTAAAGGGAAACAAAGAATTTGTACCAGCCACGAAAAAATTATTGTTGAATATGGATGATCTGGGTATTTATACCGACAATATTGAAGGCGTAACTTTTGGACCGCTGCTGCCCAACGGCCACAAAACATTATTATTTGTTGCCGATAATAATTTCAACGCTTTTGAAAAAGCACAGGTATTACTTTTTGAAGTATTGGAGTAAATTTGATTATTATAAATGGCGTAAAATAATCGGCACATTAAGTTAGCTTTGATTAATAAATAAACACTACAATGAATAATAGCTTTAGAAAAACAGCACTGTTTGCATTCTTTTTGTATTTGCCTTTTTGCAGCATGGCTTGGGGTACTTTGGGTCATCGCATAGTTGGCCATATTGCAGATTCTTATCTTACAAAAAACACAAAGAATGAGATTTTTAAAATACTGGGCAACGAATCAGTTGCGATGAGTAGCAACTGGGCCGACTTTATCAAATCTGACCGGGCTTACTCATATTTAGGCCCGTGGCACTATATTAATTTAAAAGCCGGGCTAAGCGAAACAGAATTAAAAGGATATTTAGCTACCGATACGGTAACTGATGCTTACACAAAAATAAACTGGCTAACTGCGGAGCTTAAGAACAAAGCGCTGGAACAGGATAAAAAAGTTTTCTATTTACGTATGCTGATACATATTGTGGGCGATATACACCAGCCATTGCATATAGGCAGGTACGAAGATTTAGGAGGTAACAAAATCAAAGTAACCTGGTTTAGAGATTCGGTTAACCTGCATCAGGTATGGGACTCTAAACTGATAGATTATCAGCAATTGAGTTATACCGAATACAGTGCTGCCATAAACCATACAACGAAAGAGCAAAGAAAGCTATGGGGAGCCGAACCGGTAAGTGAGTGGATCTGGCAATCGTACCAGATAGCCGAAAAAATTTATGCAGATATAAAACCCGATGCCAGATTAGGTTTTGATTATGATTTCAAATTTAATGCGACACTCAATCAGCAATTATTAAAAGGAGGCGTTCATTTAGCGTGCTTACTGAACGAAATTTTTAAGTAAACGATATTTAATTAATCAGGAAGAGGGGTTCGAAGTTATGGTAGGGATATACAACGGTCTACTAACTAACGCCTCCCAACTCCTATCTCATAACTCCCAACTCAATTAATATCCTCGTATATTTTTGCCTTCCATATAATTCATGAAGGCTTTGTTGCAAACTTTATTGCCGCCGGGTGTAGGATAGTTGCCGGTAAAATACCAGTCGCCGGTATTGGTTGGGCAGGCTTCATGCAGCGATTCAATGGTTTGATAAATTACACTAACGGGGATTTTAATTTCAGGTGCCGTAATAAGCTGCGCAATTTTTGCCGAAATATCTTCTGGCGTAAAAGGCTTGTATAGCTGGCGCACTATATTTTCGGTATGAAGCTGGTTGTTGCGTTGCAGTTCTTTACATTTATCAAGCATTTGAGCAAGTATTTCCTGCTGGCCGGTTTCGTTTAGTAATTCAATGGCGGCTCTAAAAGCGATAAAATCGCCCATCTTACTCATATCAATACCATAACAATCGGGGTAACGTATTTGCGGAGCCGATGACACCACAATAATTTTTTTAGGCTCCAGCCTCGACAGCATGCGGATTATACTTTCCTTTAAAGTAGTGCCTCTTACAATGCTGTCGTCAATTACAACCAGTGCATCCAGATTCTTTCTTACTGTACCGTAAGTTATATCATATACGTGCTGCACCATTTCGTTGCGGCTGCTGTCTTGGGTAATAAAAGTACGCAGCTTAACGTCTTTAATGGCTATTTTTTCAATCCGTATTCTCCTGTTCACCATCTCCGACAATTTTTCTTCGTCGTAATCATTACCCCAGCTTAAAATACGCTCAATCTTTATTTTATTAAGATAATCTTCGGCACCTTTTATCAGCCCGTAAAAAGCAGTTTCGGCTGTGTTAGGAATAAAAGAAAAAATAGTGTTCTTTAAATCGTAATCGATGGCTTTTAAAACTGTATCGCTGAGATGATAGCCAAGTGCATTTCTTTCCTTATAAATTTTTTCATCGCTTCCCCTGCTAAAATAAATTCTTTCAAAGCTGCAGGCTTTTCTTTCTTTAGCTTCTACAATTTGTTCAATAGTATAAGTTCCGTCGGCCTTTACCACAAGTGCATTCCCTGGCATCAGCTCCTTTACTTCATTTTCTTCCAGGTGAAAGGCCGTACGAATAGCGGCTCTTTCACTTGCAGCCACAATTACTTCATCATTAATATAATAGTAGGAAGGTCGGATACCATGTGCATCCCTCATTACAAAGGCATCGCCATTGCCTAACATGCCACCAAAATTATAACCACCGTCAAATAAAGGCACTGCTTTTTTCAAAACTTTTACAATATCCATTTCCCCCGGAAAAGCTTCATCTGCTTTTACTAAAAAGTGATACAACACTTCCATCATAGCCGCCAAATCGCTCTGACGCTGAAACTCACCCGGATCAATATTTACTAAACCAAAAAGTTCTTCGGTGTTTACTAAATTAAAATTGCCAGCTAATGCCAGATTACGAGAGGGGATTGTATGACGCTTAATAAATGGATGACAAAACTCGGCATTATTTTTACCCTGTGTACCATACCGTAAATGACCCAATAAAATTTCGCCTAAAAAATTAAGGTGTCCTTTCATCAAGCCAGGATGATTTTTTATATCTGGCTGATATTTTTCTACTTCGGTATATTCTTTTCCAATTTCTGCAAAAAGATCGGCTATGGGTTGAGTGGCTCCGCTGCGTAACCGGTGCATATACGGGTAGCCGGGCTCTGTATTTAATTTAACAGTAGCAATACCTGCTCCATCCTGACCACGGTTATGCTGCTTTTCCATTAACAGGTAAAGCTTATTTAGGCCGTACATAACTGTACCATATTGCTGCTGATAGTAACTGAAAGGCTTTCGAAGGCGAATGAAAGCAAGACCGCATTCGTGTTTTATGTCGTCGCTCATGATATGGTTCCGATAGCTATCGGGGAGCCGCAAAGTTATGGTTTTACAAAGGGTCTGCAAACAAAAATCCCCCGTGGTTAAACGGGGGATCTGAAATAATTAATCAAGTTGAATTATAATCCGCTGAAGTTTAAACCAATCTGCATCAGTTTCATATCCGGACCAACACCATCCTTTAAAATATTATTGAGCTGGTAGCTGCCAAACAAAGAGAAATTGCCGTACCCAACCCTTACTGTTGCCGCCAATCTGGTAGAGTTAAAATAGCTTTTAGATGTTTCTTTCGCTGTGTAACTGTTTACGCCGGCACCATTTTTATCCAATAAATTCTTTCCTTTGGTATGCACATTTAATACGGTACCCACTTTTATGCCAATGGCAGCTTTAATACTTTTCATCTCTCTTTCGGGGTGTGCAGTATACCTAAGCTCTAACGGCACTTCTAAAAATGCTGTGGTTAATTTATATTTTTTAAAATGATCTACACTATCCACAACTGTAAACGGTAAAGTGTTGCTCTTTGCCTTAATATCAACAATCATATTTCTAAAATACATATTGCTGGTACCTACACCCAAACCAAAGGCTACACTCATTTTCGGGCTGCCCTTAAAACGTTTGTCTAGCATTACATAAACATTGGCGCCTCTTGCAAATCCGTTGATACGGTTGCTGATACTGTCTGGTACGCCGCCGGTCCAGTAGTCGCTGGTTAATTGTAACATTAAATGGTCGCCGGTGCGATTCATAAAACCACCCTGCTTTTTCTTATCCTGCGCAGAGGCTGTAAATACGGTTACAAGGGCAAAAAGAACAACTAATAATTTCTTCATAATCAATTTTGAAGCTGCAAATTAACGGCAAATAATTTAATGAAGCGTTAAATTAAAGGAGTTTGGGACGTCTATCGGCTTTTTTAAACCTAAATATTGGGCATAAGGAACATAAAATGATTCGGGAAATGGAAAAAAATTGGCTGATTTTTAATTACCTGAAAAATCATTTTTTAAACTAAAGTTCAGTTTAATCAGCTTTGATTATATTTGCAGCCTCATTCTTCAAAAACAAGCTGAAGAAAGGGCCTATAGCTCAGTTGGTTAGAGCACCTGACTCATAATCAGGTGGTCCCTGGTTCGAGCCCAGGTGGGCC
>JBBKXU010000066.1:0-14077 GCA_037969645.1 Ferruginibacter sp.
AAACTACACCCTGTGCTAAAAATAATATCGATACTTGCCTCCGTTTTTTTTGCGGGTAAAGCAAATGCCCAAACTGTAGAAAACAGTATAAACCTGTATGGTACCAATTTTCCGCAGGAAAAAATACATATTCATTTTGATAAAGAAGCTTACCTGCCCGGCGAAACCATTTGGTTTAAGGCCTACCTGTTTGAAGAAAACCTGCCATCGGAACGAAGCACTAATTTTTACGCCGCGTTGTATGACGACAAAGGACAATTGATACAACAGCAGATTAGTCCTATTTTTGGCGGCAGCAGCGATGGCCATTTTATTATCCCCGACAGTTTAATATCTACTCAGATAATATGCAGGGCATTTACCAGCTGGATGCTGAATTTTGATACAACAATGCTGTATAGCCAGGCTATAAAAATTATCAGCAATAAATGGCAGGTTGAAACTGCGGCTTCAGAAAAAAGAACCAGCCTTCAATTTTTTCCCGAGGGAGGTGATATTATTACGGGAACAGTAAATACCATTGCTTTTAAAGCAAACTATAATAATGGATTGCCTTTTTATGTTGATGGCGTAATTAAAAAACAGGAAACCGGGGAACTGGTGATGCCTTTAACAACATTGCATGATGGCATGGGTAAATTTGACCTTGCTTTTGAGCCCGGTGTTAAATATTATGCCGAGTGGATGGATAACAACGGCACAAAGCAACAAACCTGGTTGCCAGATTCAAAGCTCAGGGGCGTTTCCTTAAAACTCACTGTACAAAAAGATAAACTTTATTTTAACCTTATTAATAAAACGGGAGGCGATTCGCTGCATGTGATAATGTACATGTATCAGAATGTTTTTTACAAAACAAATTTAAAAATTATAGCAGCCGAACCCTTTACAGGAATGGTGCCCATTGCTACATTGCCCACCGGAACCATGCAGTTAACTGTTTTTGATGCCAACTGGCAACCGGTGGCCGAGCGGGTTGCATTCATCAACAATAATAATTTTACCGTAAATGCGGCCATTAACCCAAAAGAAATAAGCACAAAAAAAAGAGGTAAGAATGTTATTGAGGTTTTAGTGGCCGATACTATACCTGCAAATATGTCGCTTAGCGTAACAGATGCTGATATGAATAATGATATTGCCGAAAATACAATTATCAGTAATTTTTTATTGAAGGGAGATATTAAAGGTTACATTCATAACCCAGCCTATTATTTTACAAATAATACAGATGCCACATTAAAAACAAAGCTTGACTTAGTGATGCTTACCCACGGCTGGCGCAGGTATAACTGGGCCGATATGGCGGTGCAAAAGATGCCCGCAGTAAAATTTTCCGCTGATGATTACCTGTCATTATACGGACAAATTGGTAACGAAGCCATGAGTAAAATGGAAAAGGATGAGCATGTAAACCTGATTGTTAAAACTATTGACAGTGTAAATTCTTATTATTCGGTAAAGCCCGAAAAAACGGGTACTTTAAAACAAACCGGTATTGTATTTTACGACTCGGCGAGCTTGTATTTTACGTTCAACAAGTCAAAACTGCTTAATAAGCAGATGGCATTCAGCAAATCCAATTTTACACTTAATCAATGGCTTGCCATAAATGATTACAAAAATTTTATTTTACCCGATACAGCTGGTACATTGTATTCAAAGAACGCATCGCTGTTTAATTATTATAAAGAAAATGGCGGAGTTTTATTATTTAATGAAGAGAAAACCTTGCAAGGCGTGCTTTTGAAAGCCAACAGCAGGCGTAGTTGGCAGAACGATCCAATGTTAAAGATGGAAGAACGATATGTAACCGGTATGTTTTCGGGAGGGGCAAACACTTTTTCCTTAGATGTGTTGCATGACGAAAAAGCGTGGACCAAGCTGGATTTTTACGCCTACATAAGAGGTTTAGTACCCGGACTGCAGGTTGGTAATTTTAACATCAGCTCCGGCAGATCTTTATCCTATTCTGGGTTACCAGTATTAGTTTATATTGATGAGCATGAAATGACAACAAGCGATTTGGAAAATTTGAGCCTGACGCAGATTGCGTACATAAAATTTATCGTCAATTTTGCGGGCCGAGGGCCAGAGCCTGGCGGCAGGGCAATTAATCCAGCAATATCTGTTTATACAAAAAAAGGCGATGACTTGATTGACCGCCGACCCAAGGAAACAGATTTAAGTAGCGTAAAAGTTGCAGGATATTCACCAATTAAACAGTTTTACTCACCAAATTATACGGCAAGTAATACCGGCAGCGGTACAGATGCCCGAACTACTTTATTATGGATACCTTATATTTTAACAGATAAAAACAACCGCAAAGTGCCCATCACTTTCTACAATAATGATTTTACAAAAAAGATGCGGATTGTTTTAGAAGGAATTAATGACGACGGAAAGATGATAAGAATTGAAAAAATTCTGGAGTAATTAAATGTAGCCGGGAAGGCGGAAAGACGTGAAGTTTTAAATTATAGATTTCGTCTTCCCGGCACTTAATATTAACACAGCCAACAAGGATTAGTAATCATTAGCCGGCTTTGATTTAACTGGTTTTTTATCATCTGCCGGAACAGGCGTAGTACCTTTTTTTGCATCCGGCTTTTTCGATTTGCCGGTATCTGGTAAAATAGCTTTTGGTACCTGACTTTCTATTTCAATTTTTTCGTTAGGTTTATTATCGGGCGGCATGGGAGTACTAAAAAAGTCATCGGCGCTGCCATTACCTTCATCAATAGTGGTACTATCGCCTTCATTAAAGTACTTATCCATATTTACATCTGCATAAACAGGGTCATTGGTAAGTTCAAGCGGTTTTTCAAAGGTTTTAATCTGCCCATAGTCAAGCTTTCTATCGGCATAAACCTTACTCATAAACATACCCCAGGCCGGCGCCGACATTTCGGCACCACCAGCATTGTTTGCGTATATCCTAATAAAAGGATCATCGCAACCCACCCAGGTGCCGGCAAGCAACTCGGGTGTGTAACCAATAAACCAGCCATCGGCGTTGTTATTGGTAGTGCCTGTTTTGCCCGCTTTTTCTACGGGTATATTATATCGGTTCAAGGTACGGGCTGTACCAAATTTAATAACCCCTTCCATCAGTTTTGCCATGGTATAGGCATCAGCCTCGGCAATAACCTGTTTGTTGGTTGTTGTAAATTCTTGCAGCATATTACCACTCTTATCTTCAATCCTGGTCATATATATAGGCTCGGTATTTAAACCCTTGTTTGGGAACATGGTAAAACCCTGCAACATTTCCATCAACGGAATTTCTGCAGCACCCAGGCCAATTGAATAATAGGGTGGTATCTTGGTTTTGATACCACAGCTTTGTACAAATTCAATTGTTCGTTTTACGCCTATCTGCCCAATCAGCCGCCAGGCTGCAATATTCTTTGACTGTGCAAGACAATAGGCAACAGTGCCAGCACCTCCGCAAATAGTTTTGCCACCTAGCGTAAGGCAACCGCCGGGTATTACAGTTTCCGGCGTATACCCTGCTTCGTCTATGGCCAAAGTATAAATAAAAGGCTTAAAAGTAGAGCCTACTTGTCTGTGTTGCGTAACGTGGTCGTACTTAAACCACTTATAATCTATACCGCCAACCCAGCATTTTACTTCACCGGTACGGGGGTCCATAGCCGCAAAATTGGTTTGCAATATTTGTTTGTGGTATTTAATGGAATCGAAGGGCGTCATTGTAGTGTCTTTTTCCCTATTCTTGTTCCAGGCAAAAACCTTCATTTTTACGGGTTCGTAAAACGTTTTCTTTATGTCTTCTTCGCTCACGCCGTCTTCTTTCATGCTCTTCCACCTGTCGGTATGTTTAAAAGCGGCTTCCACAATATTATCATGCCCTTTCCAGATTCGGGCGCCGTTGTTTTTCATAATCCAGTCCAGCTTTTTCTGGATATTTGGCATATGCTCCACCATGGCTTCTTCGGCATACTGCTGCATACGAGAGTCGATGGTTGTATAAATTTTCAAACCATCTCTGTAAAGATTGTAGGGCTCCCCGGTTTTGGGGTTATCATGTTTTTTACACCAGTCTCTTAACTTTTCTCCCAACATACCACGGAAATATGGTGCAATTCCAATATCATCATCTATCTTTTTATAATTGGTGATAAGTGGCTTGGCCTTAAGTTTGGTGGCTTCGGCATCGGTTAAAAATTGCTGTTGGCAATCCCTCATCTGGTTTATTACCGTATTCCTTCTGTCAACCGAAGCTTTGGGATAGCTAATAGGGTTATAAATAAAACCTTTGAGCATTCCTATCAGCACAGCGGCTTCTTCAACCTTTAAGTCTTTGGGTTCTTTTTGAAAATAGGTACGTGAAGCATTACGTATGCCATAAACATTACCCCATGGCGCCCTGTTAAGGTATAGCGTGATGATCTCTTCCTTAGTAAAATTCCTTTCTAATTTAACGGCCACAATCCACTCCTTCATCTTATCAAGCACACGTTTAACAATATTTCCACGGCCCTGGCCCAGCATCATTTTAGCAACCTGTTGGGTTAATGTACTGCCACCGCCCTGGCTTCCCATTGAGGAAATAGCCCGTGCCAAGGCTTTTCCATCTATGCCAGAGTGATCGTAAAACCTTTCATCCTCTGTAGCAAGCAAAGCATTAACCACGTTGGGCGAAATTTCATTAAACTTTACCTCGGTTCGGTTTTCGGCATAATATTTCCCCATCAACACGCCATCGCTGGAGTATATTTCACTGGCTAGATCAGCTTCCGGATTTTGCAACTGCTCAAGTGATGGCATTTTACCAAATACGCCATAATTGGCCAGGGTAAACATCAATACCAGTGCAAGAAAACCACCTATAAAAACACGCCATAAAATTTTAACTGAACGCTTCATGTATGAAAATTTGAAAGTTTTATATGAGACGAACCAAACTGGTTCAATCATCATATAAAACTACGGAAAGTAATAAATCAGTTGCACCGGATGTTGTTAAAATCTGTTTCGAAACTGTGTATTTAACAGGGCTTTATATCCTGCCAGATTTTTATTAGTTTTTAACAGTTGCAGATTATCTTCTGTAATTATTAAGAACGAATATTTATGGGCAGGCAGCCAGGATACTTCTGACGGTGCATCTTTTTTAATTTTTGTGTAATACTGCATGGCCACAGCCGCATCAGAGAATGACTTGATAACTAATAAATTGAGTCCGGCATCAAGCGGATCAATATTAATATTAATTGGCTGACCGTAATAATTTTCTCTGTTATACCGATCAAAGGCATTTTTAGCTTCGTTTATGTATACCTGATCAACTTTGTCTAATACCATCAGCACATGATGTGGTGCATTAACAGCCATTACAAATGGCCCGCTGCTCAATGGTGGTGCCACTTTTACTACCGTATCTTTTGGAATTACCGGAGCAGGTTTGTTTACCGATTTAGGTGTTTCAACAACTTTAACCGTATTTTCTTCGGCACGGGTAACTTCCAGGTTGGTAAGATATTTTTCAATCTCAGCCCTTCTTCTTAACACATCTATCATGGTTTCGGCCTTTTCTTTTAAAGGCGAATTGGGATCTTTGCTGATGATGGCCTGCAAACCTTTTATAGCTGCACTGTCATCTCTGTTTTTGACATGATGCAGCGCTTCAATATAAAGCAGCTGCGGTGTCCAGTAATTTTCGCCATAGATACTGTCTGCCTTTTTCTTTTCGGCCATGGCTTTTTCAAAATCGCCTTCAATAAAGAGGTTGTAAATATCTTCGTACAGTTTAGTAGCTTCCGAATTTTTTGATTTTGGGTTCGACGCAGCTGGGTTATTCAGTTTTTGGGCAGATGGGCTGTTACCATATTTGCCATTTAATAATCCTTTATAATATTCAGCCTTTACTTTATCGCCCAATTTGGTATAGCAGAAATATAGATTTAAATATACTTCACCATCAAGTAAACGGGTAGGGAATCGCTTTAGATACTCTTCGTAGGTGTCGGCCGCCAAACGGTATTCTTCCAAATCGTTTTGATATGCTTTGGCAAGCACAATCAAATTCTCAGCAATTACATCATTGCTTGCGCTAACTTTTTCTTCTGTCAAAGGCAGGTCTTTCATCAGCCCGTCGTAACTGATTTCTTCTGATGCGCCGGAGGCAGTTTTGCCATCGCCTTTGGTATTTCCTTTGCCGCTTTTACCATCGCCTGCATCTGGTTGACCAGGGTTAGTAATTACAACAGCCTCAATAGATGCACTGCGGCGCCAGTTATCTAAATTATTTCGCTTGCCCCAGCGGCTTTTAAAATCGCTGAAACCTCTCGATTTAAGAGAATTGTTATTGAAGTACCATTCACCCTTATTGCTTGATGCAAAAAGATCAGGTGCAGATTGATTGTTACTGTTACTAAAAGGATTTGTGATGCCGCCGCCAGTTGAGCCAGCTTCTTCTTTATAACCTTTTTCTTTACGTAGTTTACGAACTAGTTTTTTTACATAGTCTTCTCTTGCTGCCGCAGGCATCAAAGCAAGGCGTTGCAAACTATCCTCTCTTTCGATGGCGCCAATAGCATTTGCAATAACAAGCAAGGCTTCTTTTCTTTCCTGAATTTGGGCTATGCGTAAATTTAATAGCGAATCGTTGCCGGTTTGTAAACTATCGTACATAGCCGCAGCTAGGCGGTATTGTTTGCGGGCATAAGCGATATCACCCAGTTCTAAAAAAGCCCTGTTCTTATAATTGGTATTGCCGTCATTGTATTTCAAACTCTTGTTAAAAAAGCCAATTGCTGCATTTGTATCAGGTTTTTGCATGGATAATTCGCCGGCAGAAAAATACACGATATCCCTGTATGCCTCGTATTTATCCCGTCGTCCCATTTTAGCAAGATTGCCAATGGCTTTATCCAGTTCTTTAGGGTTACCAACCCGCAGCATTTTTGCATCATTCAGCCTTGCATGAATATCCATTAATGGATCTACAGTATGTCGTGAAGCTTTTGAATAGTAAGAAGATGCTTTATCGAACTGACCGTTTTGTTCGTAAAGCTGCGCCAGCAAAAATTCCCAACGTGCTTTGTCCTGTTTATTATCTGCTTTGTTTAATGCTTTTTCAAGATGAGAAGCTGTGCTGTCTAAATTGCCCTGTTTAAAAAACCAATAGGCGTTTACTTCGGCCAGGTCGTCGCGTAATCTTTTCGGCAGGTTAGGGTCAACCTGTAAAGTGTTTATAAGGCCACCCGATTCTGCAAATTCGCCCTGCTCAATTAAAGTACGTGCCAGCCAAAGTATAGCATCGTTGCGGCTTGGTGGCAATGCTGTAAGCTTTTGTAAAATATTTCTTTTCTCTTTGTTGGCAATCGATGTTGTATTGGAACCAACAATCCTGTCATCATCATCATTCTTCCGCTTGCGGGGAAATAGGTTGTAATTGATAAACTGAAAAGTCATTAAGGCCGAGTCGAAATCTTGTTTATAGTAATAGGCTTTGCCAATAAGAAAGTACATATTATCTATCCAGTCGTTACGCAGGTCGTGTAATAAAATGCCGGCGGTAGATGTGATAATCACCGAATCGAGTTCTGTTTTTTGAGACGCAGTGCTTTCTAAACTGTATGGGTAAAACGCAAGCAGGTTTGCATAATCATCTTTTTGCGAAAGTTTAGCTCGTTCTACTACCGAGTTAACCCGGTTATTAGCGTTGAAATAATAATTGTAATGCGTAATGGTGTTTTGATAAAAATTACGAACCACCGTAAATTTCTTATCAGCAGTTTTTTCCGAACCCAATTTCCTTTCCTCAAATTTCTCGGGTTTTTTCTCCTTACCAAACGGGTCAAGGGTCCAAGTTGGCTGGGCAAATGCAGGTACAGATAGGCCCGACAAAATCAAATAAAATAGTAAGGTGTTTATAGTTCTCTTCAGCATGAATCAAAAGGTTGAAAAACAGGGCTAAATATCGGTTATTTTTAGTTAACAGCACATATAATGAGCCTGTTTTAATATAGTTTAATGATTTTTTATGAACTACATGTGTAGGTAAACTATAATTAGTCTGCACGAATACTGCCGTTTACCCCATTTTAAATTGCTTATTCGCCTGCATTTCTTAATTTTAACGTTCAACAAAAAAATATGGCAAAATTAAATGCCAACAGCACTTTAAAACGTTTAAGAAACCGATACAGGCTGGTGGTTATGAATGAAGATACTTATGAAGAAGTGGTTAAGTTTAAACTGAGCCGGCTTAGTGTGTACGTGTTTTTAAGTACCGTATTTGTTGTTTTGCTGGGCTTGATAATTGCTTTGCTGGTTTTTACACCCCTGAAGTATTATTTGCCTGGCACAGGTTATGGCAATGCTAATCAAATGAGAGAGTATAAAATACTTAAAATGAAAACTGATTCAGTGGAGCAGGCATTGCAGTACAAGCAAAAGTATTACGACGATCTTCATAAAACTTTGCAGGGCAGAGCTCCGGTATTGGATACCAATCAATTGAAGCTGCCAAAAGTGGAGAATATAGTAGAGTAATTAATAAGTAACATAAAACTAGAGTATATGTTTAATTCAAAATCCAAGTCATCTATTGATGCATCCTCATCTAACGCCAGTACCATGATTGGTGCAGGCACTACCATTACCGGCGATCTTGAAAGCAATGGTGATATTCGTATTGACGGCATTTTAAAAGGCAGCCTGAAAGGTAAAGCCAAAATTATTGTTGGCAGCGATGGAGTGGTGGAAGGCAATATTGAAGGATTGCAAGCTGATATTATGGGCCATGTTACCGGCACCATTAAAGTACAGGAACTTTTATACCTGCATGGCAAAACCGAAGTAAATGGTGATATTTATGCCGGTAAGTTACAGGTAGAGCCAACTGCGGTATTCAATGGAAACTGCCACATGGGAGCCAATATTGTAGAGCTAAAAAAAGATGTGGCCAGCGCCGTAAACCAATAAAAACAATTTAATGAATTTTAGTTTTAAAGTTGTTATGCCATTGTTCATCAGTTTTTTGGTTTTAACAGCTATCATCGTTGCAGGCAGTATTTTTTATACTGATAAAGGAGTCGATTATATGGTGCTGATGGGTGGTAATTGCCTGTTCTTTTTAATTAGCCTGGTCGTGTTTCGTATGCAGTACCTGGCTATGTACCATAAAAATCCACAGGTTTTTGTACGAAAAGTAATGGGCAGTATGCTCATAAAAGTTTTTGCTTGCCTGGCAGCCGTGGTAGCTTATTATTTTATCAGCGGTCCCGCATTTAACAAACCAGCTGTATATGCTTCCATGATTATTTATATTGTTTACCTGGTGGTGGAAGTAAGAACCATTATGAAGTTGAACAAAACCAAAGATGCCTAAACAGGAAGCGCCGCTTTTACAGTTAAAATCTTATTTACCCGAAGCTGCATTTGAAGACGTGATGTATTATCTACAGCATCATAAAGTACATCTTACCATCAGTCGCAAAAGGCAAACTATCCTGGGAGATTATCGCCATGCATATTCCGACAAAAATCACCGCATCAGCGTTAATGGTAACCTTAACAAATTTGCTTTTCTTATCACCCTGTTGCATGAACTGGCTCACCTGTTTACCTTTGAGCAGTATGGACACAAGGTACAGGCCCATGGCCGTGAATGGAAGAATGAGTTTGGAAAAATACTGGCTAAGTTTTTATTGAAAAAAGTGTTTCCGCCCGACATAGAAAAAGCTTTGCTGGGTACCTTACAAAACCCCGCTGCCAGCAGTTGTGGCGATGAAAAGCTTTTAAGAGTTTTGCATAATTACGATGAAAAAGCAGCTGGTATACATTTAGTAGAAAAGTTACCCATTGATACTTTGTTTGTTATAAAAGGCGGCCGCATTTTTAAAAAAGGCGAGAAAATACGGAAACGTTTTAAATGTGTGGAGGTAAAGACGGGAAAGTTGTATTTGTTCAGCGGGATGTATGAAGTGGAGTTGATTTCCGGTTAATTTATCCATCTTTCCAACACTTTTTCATCGGCACTTATTTTACCCAGCACTTTGTATTTGCTTTGTTCCAAAATCCAACTGGTAGCAGCGTTTTCTTTTTGTACGTTTCTTGTACCAACAAATGTGGAATGTATAAAATAGATTTCCTGTCCGTCGTTATAAATAAATCCGGTATGGTTATCAAGCCCAACAATATATAATCCAAAGCCCTGGCCACTAATCGATTCTATAAATTCTTTCATTGCAATATTGCTAAAGCGATGAATGTATTTAGGTTGCACCAGTGTGGTAATCATTTGCTCAGATGCGCATTGTGCAAGCTTTATTCGGGCAAGGCTTAATCCAGCATCACGTAAAATTGTGGTGACAAAATAGCCACAAGCAATGCTGCCTTCACCGGGTTTTTCGCTGGTGCCGTTAAAATCCCATGCGGTACCAATCCAATTAGGTACGATGGTTTCGGCGACTGCCGACACGAAAACTTTTTCTTTTTCTGTTTTAGATATTGAAGCCCAGACAGATCTTTGTTTTTGCTTGGTAATCAGAATCGCTTTTTTGCAGGAGTCGTAGTTAATTGGTATTGAAGTCAGTAAATGGAGTGTTTCCTGTTGGGTAATCTTTTTGTTTTCTTTTGGGGTACAATTAAAAGAAGCTATCAGGGCTGAAAAAAGAACGATAAATTTCATTGGAGGAATTTTTTATTAGATACGGATCTAAGTAAATTCCACAAATTACTAATGCAATTCCTTAATCATCCACACATCGCAGCCCGTGTGTCCACTGCTGCCTTGCGCAGCTGTTAAATAAGTAAATCCAAAATTTTCATACATCGGTATAGCTATTGTAAGCTCCGGCATGGTTTCCAAGTAAATTTTTGTGTAGCCCAGTTCTTTTGCGGCAGCAATGCATTTTTCCATCAGTATTTTACCGATGCCTTTGCCTCTGGCTTTCGCCGACAGGTAAAGTTTAACCAATTCGCAGGTTCCATCCGGAAGATTTGCCGTTGGGTAAATACCGCCACCACCAAAAATTTCTACTTTACACTCAGCAACAAAATAAATACTGGCATCGACTTTAAAAACATCTGATAAATGATCAGTGGTTTCATCATAATAAACAGTACCGGGTTTATTTGCTTTAAACTCGGTTAAGGTATCTCTAATGATGGCGGCCAAAGCTTTATCATCACCTGGCTGTATGGGTCTAATTTTGAGGTCCTGCATTTTGGTTATCAATATTCATCAAACCTAAGAAAATATTTAAAACATTGAACAAGACAGATATTAGTTTGTTAAATTTTCTGACTGTTATAAACTGATTGCATCCAATTAGATATTACAGTTTAACAAAAATCAGTTATTTTCGAAAATAATAATAACTCTCAGAACATTTGCCTGATACACTTAAATATAGCGAAGAAGAATTGGTCATGCGCCTGCAAAGCAAGGACCAACAGGCATTCTCATACCTATACGACAACTATTCTGCCGCTTTAAACGGTGTTATTTACCGTATGGTTGAGAACAGGGAACTCGCCGAGGACATATTACAGGAAGCATTTGTGAAGATCTGGAATAACTTTGCCAGTTACGATACCGGTAAAGGAAGGTTATTTACCTGGATGTTGAATATTACCCGAAACCTTACTATTGATACATTGCGGAGTAAAGGCTATAAGAAACAGGGGAAAATCTCAAGCGATGAAAATTCCGTAAGTAATTTAACCAACGATGGACGCATGGCCGAAAGATTTGATGCGATGGGGGTCAGGAATCAGTTGGTAAATTTGAAACCCGAACAAAGAAGTATTATTGACCTTGCTTATTTTAATGGTTACACACAGGATGAAATTTCGAAAGAAATGGGAATACCTTTGGGCACTGTTAAAACTAGAATGAGGGCAGCAATTATTGAACTAAGAAAAATGTTAGCATAAAATTAAATTGAACGCACAAGAGATCATATCATCAGGAATTTTGGAGCTGTATTGCATGGAGCTCACATCGGCAGCAGAAACCGCCGAAGTAGCAGCTTGGGCTAAACAGTATCCGGAAGTGGCAGCTGAAATTGAAGCAATTCAATCCGGATTGGAAAGCTATGCACAAACGCATGCTGTGGCGTCTGATGCATCGGTAAAAGAAAAATTATTTGCCGCTATTAACCCGGCAAAAACAGCACCTGTAATTGATTTAAAAACAGGCACTGCCAGCACTGCCAAAGTTTATGCAATTTCGCCAGTATGGAAGTATGCCGCAGCAGCCAGTATTGTTCTGTTGGTTGGCAGTTTGTTTTTTAACTATACTTTTTACAATAAATACGACAAAGCCAATAACGAACTGGCGACCACACAAACTGAGCTACAGCTGCAAAAGGAATTAGCTAAGAATATGGAGGATGATATGGGGGTGATTACTAACAAAAACGCCATGCCTGTTTCCTTAACGCCAATGGCGGATGTGCCAGATGCCAATGCCAGAATTTACTGGATGCAAAACACGAAGGAAGTTTATATTGATCCTTCTAATTTGCCTAAAGCTCCGGAAGGAAAGCAATATGAGTTTTGGGCTATTGTGGATGGTGTGCCTGTAAACGGAGGTGTTATCACTACCGAAATAAATGGCAAAACTGTTCGTGTACAAAAAATGAAAAGCTTTGGTCAAGTACAGGCTTTTGCTGTTTCTTTAGAAGATGTTGGGCCTGCTAAGAAAGTACCTGCTAAGGTGATGGCGGCTGGCAATATTTAAAATTTTCAAAATCACATAATTTTGTTATCAGGCTGTTTTTAACAGCCTGATTTTTTTTTGCAGAAATATTTTTAAAAAGTAAATCCAAAGTTTTTCATCTGCCGTACATGATTGTGAAATCATTTAATCAAAAAAATAAAAATCACAATTATGAAACAAATTAAAAAATTAGTTTTTGCTGCTATTGCGCTGATGTTCGTAAACGCATCGTTTGCCCAAATGGAAAAAACAGTAACCGTTGGCGGTGCTGCCATGTATCCTTCAAAAAATATTGTTGAGAATGCAGTTAACAGTAAAGACCATACTACATTGGTGGCTGCAGTTAAAGCTGCCGACCTGGTATCTACGTTGCAGACTGCTGGCCCGTTTACGGTGTTTGCACCTACCAACAGCGCATTTAACATGTTACCTGCCGGTACAGTTGATAACCTATTAATGGCATCAAACAAACCAACCTTAACAACAGTTTTAACCTACCATGTTGTAGCCGGAAAATTTAATGCCAGCGATATTTCAAAATTAATTAAAGCAGGTAAGGGTACCGCCCAAGTAAAAACAGTGGCAGGTAAAAATTTGTGGATTATGATGGAGGGAAAGAAAATTGCCATTAAAGACGAAAGTGGTGGAGTGGCTTATGTAACCATCAAAGATGTTAATCAAAGCAATGGCGTAATACATGTAATCGATCATGTACTGCTGCCTAAAATGTAAGGAGTTAGTTTTAAGTGTTAAGTATAAGACCCCGTCAATATCCAGGCGGGGCTTTTTTATTTTGCAAGCAACGAGTAAATGGCTGTATCAATAAATTTGCCTCTGAAATAAAAATTCTCCTTAAAATAGGCTTCTCTTATAAAATTAGCTTTCTCCAACACTTTGCTCGATGCGCTATTTTCTGGATTGATATGCCCTTCAATACTATGCAATTTCATTATTTTAAATCCGTAATCAATTGCACTGAGCAATGCTTCTTGCATTATTCCCTTACCCCAAAAATTGGGATGCAGCATATAACCAACTTCGGCACGGAAATGCTGTTTTTGTATTCTCCAAAAACAAATATTGCCAATCAGGGTTTCGGGCTTATCCTTCAATGCAATGCCCCACATAATCGATTCATTAGTATCTATGAATTCATTTATTTTTTGAATGAAAGCCATTGCTTCTTCCACCGATTTGGTTTTTTCACGGTCTATATACCGCATCACAGTTTCATCCGATCGCAGAAATAATAACTCGGGTGCATCAGCATCTCTCATTTTTCTGAGCAATAATCTTTCTGTTTTTATTTCGGGAAAAGGGGAGAAGTTAAGTTCCAGCATCTTTTTAAATTTGTAGTCGAATTTAAATCATTTT
>JBBKXU010000067.1:0-2708 GCA_037969645.1 Ferruginibacter sp.
GCTGTTGATAAAAGAACAGGTTTACCTACTGATGATACATTCACCCAATATCTTTATAAAAATGGTAGTGGTTGGCAGGAATGGAGAAACTGGCAGGCCTCCGGATACCTGTATCGGTACGGATACCTGATTGAAAGTAACCGGTTTCAAAAAGTATTCGGCATGTTCCTGATTGGCTTTTTGGTTGGCCGTAAAATGATGTATGCACACCTTGAAGACTACACAGCGCTGTTTAAAAAACTCCGCCGCTGGGGTTTTATCATCGGCATTCCCGGCAGCATTGCATTGGCTGGTTTTGAGATTTTTGGTAAGCCATTACCAAATCCGATGGGGTTGGCACATACAACTTTATATGCCATCAGCGTAGTACCGCTCAGCCTCGCTTATGTTTCCTGGCTTTGTTTGCATTGGGTAAAAACAAAAAGCAATACCCGTTTTAAATGGCTGGCTCCGCTGGGCCGCATGGCGCTTACCAATTATATCATGCAAACGCTGCTGGGTATTTTTATTTTTTACGGCGTTGGATTGGGGCTTGGTGGTGATATTGGCCCTACATTATTCTTCCCCATTGCATTTGCTATTTATATTTTTCAAATCATTTTTAGTAAATGGTGGCTAAGCCATTTTAATTACGGACCGCTTGAATGGATTTGGCGGATGCTGACTTATGGAAAAAGACTAAAGATTGTGAAAGACAAAAGCCATAACAATTGACCTTTTTTTAATAGAATAAGAATATGGCAACATGTAAAGATTATTTAAACTTCAAGAAAATACATTTCTGGACAAGCCTTGTAATCCTTGCTGGTATTGCACTTCGCAGCATACACTATTTCGGCCGTTCCTCTATGTGGTTTGACGAATTGACCAGCTCATTAAATGTGCAGTCGCACAGCTTTTATCAACTGGCTACTCAACCATTAGATTTTAACCAGATAGCTCCCCTGGGGTTTCTATGGTACGAAAAATTGGCTACGTTTTTGTTTGGTGAAAATGACCTGGCTTTCCGGTTCTTTCCCTGGTTATTATCCATTGTATCAATTTTCCTTTTTCTCAGTATCAGCAAACAATTTTTAAAAGGTGTTTTGTTAATCGCTGTTTTTATTTTGTTTACCTGCAGCGTAACTCAGTGGTTTTATGGAGGCGAAGCCAAACAATATTCGGGAGATATTACCGCCTCCTTGTTTTTAGTTTGGGCTGCTTTGCAAATGATGAAATCCGAAATAAAAAGAATACGGCTGTGGTTGATCGCCGCTAGCGGAATAATACTTATTGTCTCCTCTTTTTCGGCAATTGTAATTGCCCCTTTTGTATTGGCTGTTGTACTTTTCCGGCTATGGAAAAAACAAATCAATCTTAGTAAAAAATCTTTTTTTACAGTTGCAGGTTGCTGGGCTATCGCCTGTGCACTGGGTGCATGGTATGCAAAATTTGTGATCAGCAGTACGGCCAATGAAGCCATGACGGGATATTGGTCAAGAGGATTTCCGCCATTGGACAGTTTTATCGGTTACCTGCTTTGGTTACCAACAACATTACTCAAAGAACTATCCTTTTTCCTTACTGCTTGGATGGAGTATACCATTCCTGCAATTAATTTAATCGCTGTTGTTTTGCTGATATTATCTATTCCCGGAATTATTTTTCTTGGCAGGAAATACGGCTTACAAACCTTGATATTATTTGTTCCTTTACTGGTTGCCATCATACTTGCAACGGCAAGAGTACTCCCGTTTGATACCCGTGTAGCGGTCTATGCCAGCTGGCCCCTGCTGATAAGCGGCATTGCCGGTATCAAAGCCTTTCAAAACCGCTTTGCCAATATATTCAACCCGGCGATAACTGCTGCATTAGGTTTGATAATTGCATTGCCTGTTATTCTAATTACTATAATTCTACCGTCTGAGCGTCCTCCATTTAATGCACAATCATCGCAACCGGTATTGAGAGAACTTAAAAAACAATTGCAACCTGGCGACAAATTGTACGTGTACTACCGTGCAAGGCATGCTATGCATTTTTACGGGCCAAAAGAAGGCATACCAGTATCAGCATACGTAGTAGGAGGCGATCATAAAAATATTGTTCCATACCTGCGTGAACTGGATCAATTAAAAGGCAATAAAAGAGTCTGGTTCTTTTTTACACAGTGGGTGCCTCCCAAACCTTACCCGGATAGTATGAAAATATATTTGGGAAACGTGATAGGCAAAGAGATTGGAAAAATTGCTGACCCCGATGGAGCTGAAGAAGATTTGGAAGTAGCGGCCCATTTGTATGATTTGAGTGAATTTAAAAAATAAGTACATTAACTTCAAAATAAACAAACATGAAAAAATTACTGGTCAGTTTTATTATTCTCACGGTTCTATTTTCCTGTAGAACAGAAAAAGAAAATAAAGCAATTCTTGAAAAATCCGAGATCAAAAATCTGCAACAAATAATAATTGCAGAAGAAAACACTACGCCCACGGTTGACATTAAAAGTTTTTCTTTAATAGGCGATAGCTCCGAAGTGCAGATAACCGATGCCAAAGAAATTTTAAAAGTAAAACGTAAATGGCCTTTGGCAATGCAGCAAAAAAGCAGAGCGTTGTTTGAAGAAATTCTATCTAACGATTTTACCATTCGTGGCGAAGACGAATTTTTTGGCAACCGGGAAGACTACATTAAAGACAGGGAAAAAGGAACCTGGGCAATTGATACAG
>JBBKXU010000068.1:0-6590 GCA_037969645.1 Ferruginibacter sp.
GTGGATATTGAAGCTGACGGGAAAGAAAATTGTTCAGATAAAAGGGGGCAAAAACAAATTAAAAGCCGCTTTATAGTATTGTTTTTGCTGATTGAATAACAACAGTTGTAAAAATGGCATGCAATTTGGAATTATCAGTAAAAAGACAATATCTAAACTTCGAATAAAAAAATAAATAAGAAAAAGATATAAGTAACAATTCTACTTAACTTAAAAAATAAACAATCATGGGAAATTTACTCTACACGGTAGCCGTTATATTGATTATACTCTGGGCTATTGGATTTTTAGGATTTGCCGCCGGTGGTCTTATACATATTCTGCTGGTTATTGCAGTCATTGCTATTGTGCTCAGGCTCATTCAGGGTCGTAGGCCACTATAAGCTTAAACAACAATGTAAACTTTTAAAATAAAATAAAATGGGAAACTCAAACAACAAACTATTGGCCGCTTTATTAACTGGTGCAGCCATTGGCGGAGCTCTTGGAATTCTTTTTGCTCCTGATAAAGGCAGCGAAACAAGAAAGAAAATTTCTGACAAAGGGCATGACCTTACGGAAGCGGCAAAAGATAAATTTAACGCACTTGCCAGTAAATTTAAAAAAGAAGTTGAGACTATGAAAGGCAAGACAGGAGAGATGGCCGATAACGGGAAAGCGGTAGTTGAAAATCTTTAAGGAAAACAAACAGGAATTTTAAATTCCAACGGTTAACTAAACATAATAGCCGGAGATAGATATTTTTCCGGCTATTATTTAAAACTATGGATCATGGAAAATGAAACAAAATTAATTGAACCGCTTATAGAAAGAGCAGAAGCATACAGCAAAACCAGTCTTGAACTAATAAGGCTGAAAACACTGGATAAAACGGCTGATGTAGCATCCACATTAGCTTCAAGATCTTTGTTTACACTTATTGTTTCTTTTTTTGCTTTCACAATAAATATTGCTATTGCCTTGTGGCTTGGAGATCTGCTGGGAAAAGCTTACTATGGATTTCTTATTGTAGCGTCCTGTTATGCGCTTGTTGGTGTTATTTTATTAATCATTCATCCTTTTATTAAAGCACGTGTTAACAATGCTGTAATCAGGCAATTGTTTAACTGATAATTTATGAATTCAATTACTACATCTGCCGGTTTAAAAAATGCTATTCTGCAACTGGAAGAGCAGCAGTCCAAAGAGCTGGTCTTATTGAAAGAAGAATTTAATAGAACCAGGGAAGGGTTAAAGCCAATCAACATTATTAAAAGCAGTTTTAAAGAATTGGTTGATACGCCCGATTTAAAAACAGATGTTATAAATGCTGCCATCGGATTAACAACAGGCATCCTGGCCAAAAAAATAATGGTTGGCAAAACCATTAATCCTTTTAAGAAACTCTTGGGCATCGTTGTAGAAATGGTGGTTGGTAATACAGTAGCTAAAAATACAGATGAGATCAAAGCTGCGGGTAGTGCTATTTTTAAAACATTGTTCAGTAAAAAAGAAGAGAAGACTACTTCGTAATGGACAGCTCCTTTAAAATACCTTTTTATGCAAAAACGGCGCTGATATTTCTCAGCGTTTTTGCTTTCACCTATATATTATATATCGGTCAGGATATTATTATTCCGATTGTGTATGCAACCATATTTGCCATTTTACTTAATCCCCTGGTAAACTTCCTGATTCGTAAAAAATTTGGCAAAATAACTTCCATTACCATCGTAGTGTGTATTACAGTGATAGCAGTAATGGCCATTCTTTATCTTATCGTTTCACGTATAGGTATGTTTACCGAATCTTTTCCCGAATTTAAAATAAAACTGGATCGTGCCGGTGATGAATTAGTCAGGTGGCTATCTCATGAATTCGGTTACAGCCGCTCAAAAATAAATAACTGGTTAACAGACATACAAAGCCAGGCTATAAACAGCTATGCAAATGGTGAAACACTTTCGCAACTGGGGCAATTAAGTATTACGCTGTTCTTAATACCCGTGTATTTATTTATGATACTTTATTATAAATCCTTACTGCTGGAATTTATCAGTAAACTTTTCCGGTTCGAACATCACCGTACGGTTGTGGAGGTATTGACAGATTCGAAAGGTGTTATACAAAGCTACCTGGTAGGGCTTGTTATAGAAATGATTATTATGGCGGTGTTGAATTCATCTGCATTCCTGATACTTGGTATCGACTATGCAATTATTCTTGGTATACTTGCTGCCGTACTTAATATCATACCATATATAGGAGGCATTGTTGCTACGCTTTTGCCTATGTTTATTGCCTTTGTTACCAAGGATTCCTTACTTTACCCGGTCTTGGTTTTTATAATTACTATTGCCATACAATTTATCGATAACAATTATATCGTTCCAAGAATAGTAGCATCCCGTGTACAAATAAATGCGTTGATATCTGTAATAGGCGTTTTAATTGGAGGCGCCTTGTGGGGCGTTTCGGGTATGTTTCTTTCTATTCCTTTAATCGCCATCCTTAAAGTTATTTTCGACCATATAGAACCTTTAAAACCATGGGGGTTTCTATTGGGAAATATTGTACCAACCAACTCAAGGTTTTCTTTTATCAAACTAAAAAGAAAATCTTAATCAATCAATTATTTGAAAGTGCCTGGTAAAAATACCTGTGAATACTGTAACACTTATTCATAATTGTGTAATGCTTTGGCTATTTAAAGCAGCGATCTTTATAACAAAAAAATGAAACAAACAACTACAGGCAGGTACTCAAAAAAGATACTGGTAAGTATTTTAGCAATTGCATTCATATTTACATTCTTCTCTTGTGCCCAAAAAGCCAGCTTTCAAACTTCATCGGTTGTGCCGGCTGCTCGTGGTGATGTAAAGGTTAAAAAAGACGGTAATAACAATTACGAGATCAAATTAAAGATATCGGGATTAGCAGAAGCCAAAAGGCTGGAACCGGCTAAACAGGTTTATGTTGTCTGGCTTGAATCGGAAGGACATACCATTAATAATTTAGGACGGATTAACAGCTCTTCAGGTTTGCTATCAAAAAAATTAAAAGCCAGCTTTGAAGCGGTTTCGCCTATAAAACCAATAAAAATATTCATAACAGCCGAAGATGAAGCAAGTGTACAATATCCGGGCTCACATATAATCTTATCAACAAACAATTTTTAAAAAGTAAAAAATAAAAAAAATGAAAAAAATGATCTTTCCTATTCCCGTAAAAAATATTTTTCTGGGAATTTTTGCAACTACGCTGATATTTTCTTTCTCTTCTTGCGCTAAGAAAACTGCAGCGGTAGCTAAAACAGAAGCTCCTGCTGAAATAGTTCTTCCTGAAAATAAAGGCCAGGTGCAGATAAAAAGAGATGCAAACAGCAATTATGTTGTGCAGATCAATTTAAGAGACCTCGAGGCGGTAAAAGGAATTAAAGGAGATACTAAAAAAGCGTATATGGTGTGGATGAATGCTGATGGGCAGGCGGTAAAAAGTCTGGGACAGATAAACAGCAACACGGGTTGGTTATCAGATAAGTCTAAAGCTTATTTTGAAGCAACATCTGTGTTTAAACCTACAAAAGTTTTTATAACTGAAGAAGACAATGCGATGGTGAAAAAGCCAGGTGCTAAGGTTATTTGGTTTACTGGAAAATTTTAATTAGCATGTACGGCCTATACTATAAATTAAAAGCTGGTCAATAAACACAAAATGAAGAAGCTGAACAACCCAATTGGGTTGTTCAGCTTCTTTGTAGCCTAGGTGTCTGGCCACAAAGAAGCGCCTGCTATTATTATAGTATCAGCAACTCCGTTTTCTTTTAAATTTTTGAATTGATTGTAGTGGTCTGAAACCTAAATGCCGGATACCAACATAAAACTGTGTTGCCCACCTTTAAAGTTATTGTACATCAAAATATTTCGGTACTTCTTATTTGATGATTCCTTTTTAAGCATGTGTGAAGGGATCTCCTGATTTTGTAGAAACTGGCAGGCGTACCAAAGTCCAATTGTAGATGCGGTAGCATATTCACCGCAAAGATGTTTAAAACGAACAACAGCAGTATCTGCATTGAGCAGAGATTCACAGGCGGTATAAAATGGTAAGGTAAGTTTGTCGCCATTTTCACCAGAAATCAACAGGTCAATTGCTTCTTCCGCTTCCATATTTTTTTGAAGGAATAATTGTAATTGTTGTTTTACCAGATCAACATCATTAGTATGTACGGTATGAATTGCTTTTACATTTGCTATAGCTCCATCTTTTTCAGCATGCACTACAAACATGGCAGCGCCTTCTCCAGGCAGGCAACCGGAGCTATCAGATTCATACAAAACCTTATTGGAAATATCTTCTTTTTTATAAGCATCGTTTAAAGTTTCAATATTGTATTGATAAGGAGGAATTTCATCAACGCCACCAAGCAAATAAGTGTTTGTAGGATTTGCATTCAATTGCATCAGTGCATCAATCAGGGCATTTTCAAAAGCAAGACCCATGTGTACGTGGGTAATATTATAACCTTTGTTTTTCGATATCATACCTAACTGGCCTGCAATTACATTGCCCGTGCTTTGCACAAAATTGCCGGGTGTAAGTTGCCCTTCTTCATAATCCACTATCTGTATCAAAAAATTAATACACTCATCCATGCCCGCATTGGCAGACCCGATAATGATGCCGTCAACGGACTTTTCTTTGTCCATCAATGGCAACGCCGTACCCACACCCATTCTTACAGATTTGCCCATGCGCCTTAAAATACCGGGCGGTATTTTTTTGTAGGAAGGTTCAATGGCCAAAAGTTTTTTGTTTACAGGCTCATTGAGTAAATTAATATCAGCCTGTAAAGGATCTTGCTGGGGAGATATGCAATATGTTTTGTGGATGTACATCAAACTTTTGAAAAAATTAATGATGAACAATTTCCACCAAAACCAAAAGAATTACTCATTACATGATTAACGGTTTGTTTTTTATATTCCAGCACAGGTGTAAGTCCGGTTGCAAGAATACTCTTTTTAAAATGCAGATTTGGATACAGTTCCTGATTGATCAAACTTAAAATACTATACACAGCTTCAATGGCGCCGGCAGCCCCCAAGGTATGTCCTATATTTGCTTTTGTTGATGCAAACGCAGGAGGGTTAACAAATAAACGTATCATAGCCCTGCTCTCCGTTTCATCATTATTTTCGGTTGCTGTGCCGTGTGCATTTATAAAATCAATTTTATCTGCAGTTAGATTTGCAAGTTTTAATGCACCCTTCATAGCAAGGTAAGGTCCAAAACCATCATCAGATATTGATGAAGGATGATAAGCATCATTCGAATTACAAAAACCTGTTAATTCAGCATATACTTTTTTGCCGTTGAGATCCTCTTCTTTTTCTAAAACCAGAAATGCAGCACCTTCTCCCAGGTTCAAACCTTTGCGTCCTTCATCAAAAGGCGTACAATTATCCGACGATAAAATATGCAGCGCATTAAAACCATTGATGGTAAATTTTGCAAGACTATCTGTACCACCAACAATGGCTCTTTTGGCATAGCCATTTTGCATAAGCATGGCGCCATACATAATAGCATTGGCCGATGAAGAGCAAGCTGTATTGATGCTGTTGATGATACCAAGCATATTATTATGCCTTTGTAAAAACAGATTTACAGAAGCACAGTCATATGAAGAAGTGTATTCTGATCCAGTTTCTTTTGTATTAGCATCGTTGTATAGTTCGTCTGTAAGGCACATGCCACCAACAGTGTTAGCACCAACCATGGCTGTTTCAGAAGAACTGATATCTTCAGCTGAAATACCGGCAGCATGGACGGCTTCATTAAAAGCATGTAGTGCAAGTATGCTTGTTCGGGTAACGCCGGATTCTGTAATATTTAATTTTTTCAGAAGCTCAGCAGAGCTTATTTGTACCTGCCCAAAAGGTAACAGCGCCGCGTATTTAGAGGGAAAAAGATCAAGCCCTTTTTTAACGCCGCATACGCCTGCTTTTAATGCAAGATGATTTTCGGCTACAGAATTTCCTATAGCACTTATTACGCCCATGCCGGTAATGAAAATTCTGCTCAATGTATTTTTTTAACGGATAAATAATTATGCTGTCAGTCTTTTATATTAATGACTTAGTTATTTAGTTCTATGCTCCTCAATATAAGCAACCATGCTGTTAACATTTGTTAGAATTTTGCGGCCCTCTTTGGGATCTTTAATATCTATACCGTATTCTCTGCCCAATAACACAATCAGTTCAATGGAATCAATAGAATCCAATCCTAATCCTTCGCCAAACAAAGGTTGATCATCTTGTATATCGTCGGGTGTAACTGAAATAAGATTTAAGAATTCAATAATCTGCTTCTTCAATTGTAGTTTTAGTTCTGCTGTTTCCATAATAAATATTTCAAATCAGGTTTTTTCTTTTTAAACCGAACAAAGTAATTAATTGTATAACCAAAGTGATTCCCAATAAAGGGATAATATTCAGGAAAACATCTTTCAGTTTGCCTCCTTCCAAAAATAAGCCATAATATGCTTCCAAACACCAATGCAGCGGCGACATTTTCATAACAATCTGAAATGACTCAGGCATAGC